>DXJM01000077.1 GCA_019057355.1 Promethearchaeota archaeon
AAGCGTATCGAGAAAGGGAATAAATATTACTATTGCAATGTATAGAGGGGAATAATTTCTTTCATCACCAGCTAAAAAATTTTTTTTCTCAGTAGTGTGTTACCTCGATACGAAATATAATGTTTTCATAGTATTTTATATACAGCCATAATTTATCTTAGATAGAATGATGGAGTTAGATACTTTAAAGATTATTATTGTTGGTGAAGGTGGAGTTGGCAAGAGTTCGCTTTTAGACAGGTATGTACATGGTAAATTTGATGATAATTGCTCAATAACTAAAGGAATTGAATTTTTTAGTAAAAAAATAAAATATAATGGTAATAATCGAGAATATAATGCAATCTTCTGGGATATAGGAGGTCAAGCACAATTCAGATTCATGCTTCCAAATTTCATAACGGGAGCAATAGGAGCAGTTCTTGCATTTGATCTAACAAGGTTTAGTTCCCTCATACAAATTGAAGCATGGATAAATGAATTGACTTCGCAAGTAGACTTGCCAATCTTATTAGTGGGCACTAAATATGATTTGGATGACATGATAGTTCCCTCCTTAGAGGATTACATTAGCGAGATCATCAAATCCCATGAGAAGATTATCGGATTTATAAAAACTAGTGCTAAAAACGATATTAATGTCAGGGATACGTTTAGCAAGTTAATAGGGTATTTACTTGACCATAAACAAAAAGCATAAAATTAGGCACTTTTTTTAAAATTTTGCATGCTTGCTCCAAGGGATCGCGTCTTTAGGTGTATTATCGCTTCTTATGAAAAGATCACAAAAACCATCCTAAAGAAAGCCCCTTCAAAGGAAGAATTTATCAAGAAAGTAAATGAAGCAATCATGGGTCTCCCCGATGCTCACAAAGAGATATTTAACATGTTTATACAATCGATTCAATAGCACGTACGGGGAACTTTTTTCTCGTTCCTCATGTTTTATAAGAAAATTCCACTTTTTATTCGTGTATTATTTTTTCGGATATTTATCTGATTCTCAAAAAAAGTATATCTGAGCTTTATTTTATATTAATAAATTTTTTTTGTCATGCTCATTTTACACTATTATCAAATAATTACTGATTGAGTCACAACAAATTGCCAATTAAAGACACTCGGTTTATTCAAGAAAGTGGAAAGGTCATGATGCTTGGAAACGAGGCTCTCGTGAGGGGATGCTTGGAAGCGGGTGTTTCTTACATCTCTCAATATCCTGGCACGCCAACCAGCGACATCGGAGAGTATTTCCATCAAATTTTAAGAGAGATTCCTGATATTAGAGAATACCTTGTTCATCATTGGGCAGTAAATGAAGCGGTTGCAACTTCTGCTTGTGCTGGAGCTGCATGGACGGGTGTGAGGAGTTTAAATCCCATGAAGCATGTCGGTCTTAATGTTGCAAGTGATGCCTTGAGTGTTATTGCATTAAATGGTCCAAATCCAGGAGGGATGGTGATCGTAGTCGGTTCAGATCCAGGCTCGTTGGGATCTCATCAAGAACAAAACGAACGTTTTTATGCATGGATGTTTCATCTTCCTACAATTGAACCCCACACGCCTCAAGAATGTAAAGATTGGATAAAACTTGCATTCGACCTTTCAGAAAAATTTGACCTGGTCATAAACTTTAGGACATCAACAAGAAGCGCTCACTCGAGGGGATATGTTGAATTAGAACCCTTGATGATGGGGAAGAGAAAGGGTGAATTCATTCGCAATATCCCTAAATATAATTCATTACCGCCCCATGCCATTAACAATCACATTAGGCTGTATGAGAGGATTGAAAAACTGAGAGATTGCATTCCTGAATTAGGATTAAATAAAATATATAAGGGCACTAATAAAATTGGAGTTATAACGAGTGGAATGCCCTTCGGGTATGCGATGGAGGCACTCGATCAACTTGAATTAAACGATGTTCCCATCTTAAAACTTGGCATGGTATATCCACTTAATTACACGGAAATCACGGAATTCTTAAATGATCTTGAGAAAGTCGTCATTATAGAAGAATTAGAGCCTTTTCTGGAAGTAAAAATTGCAGAAATAATCCAAAAAGCAAAAATGAACGTTGAAATAATTGGCAAGAATTATTTTCCCTCTCATGATGAATTTTCTACAGGTTTGGTAACAACAGCTTTAGCTAAAATCTTTAGGAAAGAACCAAATACCAAAATAATCAACGCAATTGAATATTTTAACTCATATAAAGATCTCATTCCGAGCAGGTTCCCTACATTTTGTGCGGGTTGTCCAGAACGAGCGACGCTATACTCAATTTTAAAAGCAACAAATCACTTGGAAAACACCATAATTTCGGGAGATATTGGATGCTACGTAATGAGCTTTTTTCCACCGCAACAATGTTCTGACCTGGTAATATGCATGTCTGGAGGAATTAGTGCGGCAATTGGAATGGCTGCTAAAACAGATCAGAAAATAATCGCACTAATAGGAGATTCTACCTTTTTTCACACGGGTATGGCTCCCTTGGCAGAGGCCGTGGGATACAACTCGAATTTATTACTCATCATATTTGAAAATTCTTGGACTGCAATGACCGGGCATCAAGATGACGTTCTTAGATATTTAACAAATAAGGGATTTTCAATAGAAAAAATATGCTCAGCTATTGGGGTTCCTTGGCTTAAGGTCGAAGACTCTTATAATCCCAAGAAATTGACAAAGTCCATTGAAAATGCTTTAGAAACTGAAGGATTGAAAGTTATTATCGTGAAAAGGGAATGTGCATTACAAGCTAATAGATGGCGCATGAGCCAGGTTAGAAAACTAGAAATGGAAGGTCAGAAAGTGCAGGATACATCCTATTTCATTGGAGGGTGCCAGATGTGTTATGAATGTGCTAGGGTTCTTAGCTGTCCTGCAATTCGAAGAGTAGAAACGGATGGAATAGAAGAAATGCAAATAGATCAAGATAGATGTGTGAAATGTGGCGTTTGCTATGAGGTTTGCCCCAATGGGGCCATTAGAAAATCGATCGTGGCAATGGAGGGCGTGGAGGTGCCATTCCGTGAAGGGTAAGACCTTACATAGAAAAAAAGATGAGGAAAAAAATGGAGATTGAAGAAACCGATATAATCAATATTGTAATAGCAGGAACCGCGGGTCAAGGCGTTATTACATTAAAGAGATTAATAGAATATGCTGCACAAAAAGCAGGTATCGAGCGAGTCTTTGGAAGTGAAATATAAGCTTTTTTCAAGCAAGTACACTTGATGCATGGACTCGCTCAACGAGAGGGAGCTATCAGCAGCCATACCAGATATCAAAAGAGAGTAGTGGATGATGAGCGCAAAAATCTACATTCTTCAATAATTTGTTATGGAGATGCTGACCTTTTTATTTGCTTTGAACCTTCTGAAGCCTTGAGACGTGGAATTTTCGCTTCCAAAAAAACAACATTCGTATTAAATTCGAGAACTATCCCCGGAATCATGATTACAGCAAATCTTGAAGAATATCCCCCAATAGAAAAGATCAAAGAAATCCTAAATGGGTATTCCGATCACGTTTACTTCATGAATGCAACAGAATTATCATTAGAGCATTTTAATTCAAATCATTACATGAATTTGATCATGCTCGGTCTCGCCATTCCTACAGGAAGGATCCCATTCATAGAAATTCAAAACTATGAAGAGGTTATAAAAGAGTGGCTCAGAAATGCAGATGAAAACATTAAAGCATTGCATCTTGGGATAGATGAGGGTAAAAAAATAATTAATACTAGGAAATCATAGAGTTCTTTTAATTACTTTCACTAATCCTTTTTTTCGCAATTTTTCCATCATCATATCAATTTGATCAACCGTTTTACCAGATATTTCAGCTACTTGACGTATCGTGTTCATTCCATCACAAATTTTTAAAATTATAAATTCCTCTTGTGTTAACATTCCCAGATGAACGCTCATTTCAGGTACTTCTTTAACAACGACAGGAATTCTCACTTCTCCTCCAATTTCGACAGCTTCAGCATCTATCTCAGACATGCTTGGCATGTCTCCAAAAAATGATTTTACTCCAGTCACGTCGTAACGGTCATTAATGTACACGTAAATAGTATGTTCACTGCCAGATTTATCATCATAATCATCAAGATCTGGATTCCTATTGCGATGCCTGTGCTCTTTCGTATATAACCCCATTTCAAGCCCGTTAATAATATCTTTTTTATCAATCATTAACGAGACCATGTCCTCGCAGATATCACAGAAAGCCCAGCATTCAATTAATGAAAAATATTTTTTTACCTTGTTTTCAGGAATAAATATCCACCTTTAAATTGTGCGTGGTTTCATTTTATGTTTTATTAATAAATAACCATTTATTTTAATGTATTTATTTACTAATGATTATTGATCTTTATATCTTAACTAATTTAAAAATTTGTATCAATAGTTATCAGATCAAAAAAAATTTGATGCATTCTTTTTTTCAAGGTAAAACGACTACTTCATGAAAAACACAAATAATTAAAGTTATTGATTATTATTAGGAACTATAAAATATTATTATAGCAGTTGTAAGTGGCAATGTCATCATTGAAAAAAAACAAGTGCATGTGTTGCGGCCGATCTATCGCGCCCTTCGAGGCAGCAGTTCACTTTCCGTGTCCATCGTGCGGTGATGTAACGATATGGAGATGCGAGCGATGCAGGGATATGGGAAAAATATACAAATGTCTAAAATGTGAATTTGAAGGACCCTAAACATTAAGGATAAAAATAAAGAGGATTTTACGATGGGAAAAGAATTTATAGCATTAATTGACGTGATCCCCGAGGATAACGAGAAAGATTTTGAAGAATTAGTTAATGAGTTAAAAAATGCATTACCTGACACTTGTACTCTCGAACATTATGAAATAATGCCCGTTGCTTTTGGCTTGAAAAAAGCAAGAGTCCGAGTAAGATATCCTGAAGAGTGGGGAGGAACTGATAGGCTTGAAGAAATTTTTAAGCAAATGGATGGCTTACAAGGAGTAGAAGGCATAGCATTTTCAAAAGCCTGAAACTTTATTAATTATTTTAATTTTTCATTCTTTTACTAGTTTTGGAGTCAATTACCACAGACTAAAGTCAGTGGCTTGTAACTAGAACT
>DXJM01000078.1 GCA_019057355.1 Promethearchaeota archaeon
AAAAAAGATCAAAATATTTTATAAGTTGTAATTTTTTTTCTAATTCTAATTGCTCTTCTAAGGTTAATCCGACTGTTTGGAGCAAATTTCTTCCTTGATTTCGCCCTGCTGGAGTTCTGAAGGATTTTTTTTGTTTTTTTTCTTTTACTTTTTTGCTATTGTTCAAATCATTTCATCTATACTTTTATTATCTAATTAGTTAATTTAATGTAAAGATAATTTTTAACTTTATTAAATCAGAGTATAGGAAAAAACAAATAAGTTGTGTAATTACAATGCAATTGCTCTCATGATCTTTAAAAAGGTAGAATAAAAAAAATTAAAAGACATTTACAACTTCTTTTACTTCTGGAACGAATTGTTGAATAGCTCGTTCTATACCGAGTTTAAGGGTTTCTTGTGCGTGCATACATCCAACACAGTGTCCTTGCAAGCGTACTTGGACAACTCCCTCATCTGTAATATCAACTAGTTCTACATCGCCACCATCCATCTGTAATTGTGGTCTTATTTTTTCAATAACTTCCTTTACCTTATCCTTATTTATCGACATTATATTTTATTCCCTCTTACTATTTATTAATATATAAAAACATGTTTCAAGTTTTAAAATTTTCTTGAATAAAAAATAAAAAATCTTATTTTTTTATGTGTATTACAGAGTTATAATTTAATTTAGTTTTATAATAAATAAGGTGGCAAAAAGAAAGAATGGAACAAAAAGAATTTGCTCAAAAACTAATTGATGTAGAAAGACTGATGAAAGATGAAAAATATGAGGAAGCAACGGTGATTCTTAATAAATTAAAGAAAATCGAACAAAATGGAGATTTTGATTCTAATTTAACGCATAAATTCTATCAACTAATTTCAAACAATCGTTCTCTTTATAATCAAAAGGTCATAGTTAAAGAAATAAATACAATGACGATAAAAAACAAAGATTTTCCAATAAATGAGCTAAATCAATTAATATCTAAGCGAACTAATTTAAATCTTGATGATAAGGAATTTAAAAAGGAAATAGAGCTTCTCATTTTAAGGGGATTATTGAATTGCCAAATTAAAGGTAATAATCTTTATTTCTAATATCTAATCAATCTACATTCTATACTTTTTGGTAAAATATTCAACAGGAAAATGTATCCTTTTCTTATTAATGATGGATTCGATCCGAAATCGTCGATCGCAAAAGAGCCGTCTTAAGTTTTTGCTTGTCAAGTCCGACAGATTCAATGATTTTTATAATTTTTATTCGCTTCGCTTTACCCTTTAAGCCTTCCTCTTGCATGAATTCGTTGGCAAATTTTTCAATTATTTCCTTATCTATCATAAAAAAGTCTAATGATTCAAATAAAATAAAGGTGTATGCAAATTGATCAGAAGCGTGTTAAATCATGAAAATAAAAATTATCGATATTAAACAGAAATAATAAATTTCTTAATTAATTTTTTAACTAAAAAAAAAATGTAAAAACAGCTGTAGGTTTTTTACAAAAAGGTAAAAATAAAGATAAAAGGTGAATGAAAAGAAGGTTTGAATCATGTCTGAAGAAAAACAGACCATAAATGAGATTAGAATAGGGGTATATATCTGTCGCTGAGGTGTTAATATAGGGGCACACGTGGATTGCGATGCTATCAGAGAATTTGTGGAACCTTTGCCTAGCGTAATAATCGCGAGAACAAATGATTTTACCTGTTCAGATCCCGGACAGCAATCAATAAAAAATGATATTTTAGAATTAGATTTGAATCGTATTGTGGTGGCGGCATGCACTCCTAAAATCCATGAATCAACATATAGAGCAGTTCTTGTTGAAGCTGGTTTGAGTCCATATTATTTTGAGATGGTCAACATGCGAGAACATTGTTCTTTTGTTCATCAAGGGGATAAGAAAGGAGCTACAGAAAAAGCAATGAGATTGATTTTAGCAGGAATAAATCGTGCGAGAGTCCTTGAATCTATCCCAAGAAAAGAAATTCCTATTAAAAAAGCGGTTTTAGTTATAGGAGCGGGAATTGCAGGCATGAATGCTGCGTTAGATTTGGCCAATCAAGGAATTCAAGTGTATTTAGTAGAGAAGGAAGCAACGGTTGGCGGAAAAATGGCTCAATTAGATCGCATCTTCCCAACAGATGATTGTGGAATTTGAGTTCTTGCGCCCATCATGGTAAATGCTTCAAAACATCCAAATATCGACCTTTTAACTTATAGTGACATTTTAGAATTCAGTGGCATTACTGGTGATTATAGGGTCAAGGTTAGAAAAAATCCTCGATTTGTCGATGAGTCTAAATGTACTGGTTGTGGATTATGTACGACTAAATGCCCGATAAGTCTTCCAAATGAATTTGATAGAGGATTGGGTGAACGTGGTGCGATATTTATTCCCTTCCCACAAGCAGTTCCTAAATATGCCGTCATTGATAAATCTGCATGTATAAATTGTAAAAATTGTGAAAGAAGCTGTCCCGCAGGTGCTATTCTTTTTGATCAACAATCAATAATTCTTGACTTGAATGTCGGTGCGATTATTATAGCCACGAGTTGGGATGAATATCCTATATTGGAAAGTGGAGAGTATAAATATGGTGATTATCCAGACGTTATTACTCAGATCGAACTGGAAAGGATGCTTAGTCCAATAGGTCCAACCGGAGGACATATTTTTAAGATTTCGGATGGGAAAATACCTCACAAAGTTGCAATGATCCAGTGTGTGGGTTCAAGGACTTTGCGAGGAAATTCTTACTGTTCTGGAGTGTGCTGCAATGTAGCGTTAAAAAATGCTCAATTGCTGAAACAAGAATATCCGGAAATGGAGATTGTCATATTTTATATTGATATAAGAACAACTGATAAGAATAACGAAGAATATTATAGATCTATCAGAGCACAAGACATTACTTTTATAAAAGGTAAACCAGGGGATATAAAATTAAATGATAATGGAACAATGAGGTTATTTTATGATAATTCCTTATCTGGCGATGTATCATCATTTGATTTTGATCTTGTCGTTCTTTCTACGGGCATTGTTCCATCAAGAGGAACCCGAGAAATAGTTGAAACAATAGGTCTTGGAAAAGGACCAAATGGGTTTTTAACGGAAATTCATGGGTGTCTAAAACCACAAGAAACAAAAACAATGGGCATCTATATTTGTGGTTGCGCTGCAGGTCCAAAAAACATACCTTATTCCGTTTCAACGGCTCTTGCAGCTGCTAGTAAAGCCGCCACTCTCCTTTCCAATGATACGATAAGGCAAGAACTGATTATCGTGGAAGTTGATCGAGAACTCTGCATGGGGTGTCATAGATGTGAAAAGTTGTGTGAGTATGAAGCGATAAGGGTGAATGATAACGGAATTGCTGAAGTTGATGATCTCAAATGTAAGGGTTGCGGCGTCTGTGTTACTTCTTGCCCAGCAAAAGCAATAGACTTGAAATATTATCGTGAGAAACAATTTGAAGAAACAATCAAGGGAATTGGTGCTATAGACATTAAATTATCAATGCAAAAAGAAGTCCAAAAGATTTCCGAGAAATAAATATGCTAAAAGTGAAATATAATGGAAGATATTGAAAAAGAACCTTTAAAAAGAATAATCGGTTTTGGGTGTGAAAAATGAGGTTATTCAGCAGCAGACTTGACAGGAACGACGCGTAAATCATATTCAACATCATTTCATCTCATTCGAGTAAGATGCACTGGAAGAATAGGAATAGATTTAATCATGGATTGCTTTCTGAATGGTGCTGATGGAGTTGCAATCATCTCTTGAAAAGAAGGGGAATGTGAATTTGGTAGGGGAAATATGAATACTCATGAACACGTCCTCTTTTTAAAAAAGGTATTTAATCATCTAGGTATATCTGAAGATAGAATACAGCAATATTTCTGCAGTGCTGCCGAAGTTGAGAAATTTACATCCTCTATAAATGATATTTCAAAAAAAATTGAAAGTCTACCCCCATTACCTAAAAATCTAAATCCAATATGAATGATTCTTGAGAATAAATAGTAGTTTCAAGAAGACAAACCTAGCAAGGTTATTCGGATAAAAAAATATAATATATTCTCATAATAAAAATCATGTAATTGCATATGAGTTCTGAAGGAAAAATTTCTTGGAATTTTTTAAAAAATGTAAGTGATACATTAGATTCATACAGGATACGAGCTTTAATTGATGCAAAAAACGAAATTTTAAAGGCAGGGCTTTATGATGAATCTGTTTTTTATGAAATTCTCTTTAAAATGTTTGATGAAGAGCTATTAAAATATAGATTTCTTGAATTTTTAAAATATAAAAAAGACCATGATTTTAAAACCATCGAACAGTTTGCTAATGACCAAAGAATGGAAATTAGCAAAGTTTTAGGTTTATTAGAATTATTGAGAAATGAAAATCTTGTCATCATTCATGAATTATGCGATACTATCAAAGGAGATGATAAAGAACCTTCCAGGAGTGTTTTTAAAGGGTTAAAAATTGAGGTGATTGATGGAGATTTCTCAAAAATAAAACCTGTTTATGAACCCGTAAAAGTAATATTTGATTCAAAACAATGTTCTGGATGTGGTATTTGTGCGGGAATTTGTCCCGTAAAATGTATAGAAATAAATAATGGATTCGGAAAAATTGATGAACAAAAATGCTTGAGATGTGGTTTGTGTTATTTAGCCTGTCCAAGATCTTTTTTTCCCAAGCGACTCATGAGGATGATTCAGGATAATGCTTCAAGTATAAAAGAATATGAAAGTTTTGGCCCCTTTATAGAAGCTCATGCTGCAAGAACAAAAATTCCATCTATCGCTGAATCATGTCAAGATGGGGGGATTTCAAGTACATGCCTTTATCATCTAATTGAATCAAAAAAAGTTGATCTTGCTTTAGGTGCAAAAATGAGCAGTGATCCATGGAGACCTGAGCCCTCAATAATGGAAACTACGGATGATATCATTAAATCGGCTGGGACTAAATATGTTAACAATCCAAATTTAATATTAATGAATGATAATCAAATTAAAGGAAAAACCATAGCCGTTGTTGGCGTACCGTGTCAAATGCAAGCATTATTAAAATCTCAACTTTACAATATTGGCATTCCTGCTTTAAATTGCGTGAAATATAGGATCGGAATTTTTTGCATGGAATCTTTCCCCTATGAAGAAGGTTTTAGGAAAATATGTGAAAAACTTAACGTGCCTCTTACTGAAGTCAAAAAAACTGATATAAATAAAGGAAAATTCTTTATTTACAAGAAAAGCGGTGAAGAATTAAACATACCAATCAAGGATATAAGTTATCTAGCCCGGATGGATTGTGAATTCTGTTATGATTTGACCTCTGAATCAGCAGACATCTCTGTTGGATCAATAGGAGCTCCTTCAGGCTGGAACATGGTTATAATCAGAACCCAAAAAGGAAAGGAATTATTCAATGAATTACTTAAAAAAAAATTAATCGAATCAAAAGATATTGATGATGTTAAACCCGGATTACCAATGCTTGCAAAAATCGCTAACATTAAACAAAATAAGTGCATCAAGCACGTTAATTCAATAAAAGAATCAAATAAGAGATATCCTAACTACTAAAAAAAGTCAGAAGACACAGGAGTTTGAATTCTTATCATGTTCTGGTCATTATCTTCTAATATTGATATGATTGCGGATATATTTAGTTTGGATTCGTAAGTGATATCCTTTATTTCTCCTTGTCTCCACTTTTTAAATCCTTTCAATAAAGGATTAGTCTCAAACAACCCTTCTTGAAGTCCACTAAGTTTTATCGTAACCCCTTCAAGATCTTTTTGTGAAATATTTTCTATTCTTACCGTGTATTTTTCAATATCCGATTCAATAGATTTGACTTTTATAATCTTTTGGAATTTTGATGCAATTCCATCAAATAAGGAGGGAGAAATTGCCCCTTTTTTTGAAAAAAGACTAGTTTCTGCTTCTTTTTCGGTAATAGATTCTGATATTATGGAAATTGGTATGTTAAATTTTATAACCTCATGTCCAAATTCAGGTTTTTTCTTTCCTATAACTGTTAAAGACCAATTTGAATAATCTCCATATTTTAATCCCCAAAATTCTTTTTCTGAAGGTTCCCATAAATAATTGTGGCTTGGCTCAGCAATTTCAGGAATTTTTAACAATAAATATCCTTTTTCAGTATTTTTTGTTTTCACGTCACCTGCTATAGCCGGTGGTAATTCCTCTACCTTCCTACAAGAATTTCCATATGCTTCACAATAACATATTAAATTCGCTTTTTGCAAGAGCCTTATCTCTATTTCGCTTAAATTCTCAGATGTATAATTAATCTTGATGGTTTCACCGGGTTTAAAGGCATCCTTAGAAGTAGTAACGCTTAATCCTGAAATTGAAATGGTAACTGGATTCAATTTAAGAGGAAGAATGGAAGATTTATCTATTCTAAGTTCAATATTTTTTTGCCTTTTTATGATCAGATCATCATCAGGATTTAGCGGATTAGCCATTCGTAAAAGTAATTCAATAAAGTATCCTAAATTTCTTTTTTCTATCGTTGGAATTACATTATTTTTGACCAAAATTGATTTTTCTCTTATATATTCTCCAGCTTCAAATCTTCCCGCTGGAAATATCTCTTGTTTACTTATTTGAAGTTCTTTAATACAAGGTGTTTTGCTTATTAATTTAAGCCCACTCCATAATAAGGAGGTATCTTCTTCAAATCCATATCTAGTGGTGATATTTAGTTTATCACCAATCAAAACAAATTGACTATCCGTGCTAAGCTCTAAATTCATAATATTAAAATATTTAAATCAATTAATGAAATTTATTGT
>DXJM01000079.1 GCA_019057355.1 Promethearchaeota archaeon
ATATTAAATATATTATAAAAAATCAAAAAGAAAAAGAAATAATTATGTCAAAGCAACAATTAATTTCTAAACTCTTTTCAAGTTATGTTGGTGAATCCCAAGCGAGAAATCGCTATACTTTTTGGGCAAAAATAGCTAAAAAAGAGGGATATGCTCTAGTTTCAAAGATCTTCTTAGAAACTGCTGATCAAGAACTCCAACATGGAACCTGGTTTTATACGATGCTCCAAGATTTTAAAAAAGAGGAAGCGTTCGATGAAATGAAGGTTTTACCGGACGCGGAATTTCACACGACATTTGGAAGTACGGTTGAAAATCTAAAATCGGCAATGGAAGGAGAAGACATGGAATGGAAAACGCTCTATCCCGATGTCGTGAAAACCGCAGAGAAAGAGGGATATCCGGATATCGCCAAAAGGGTAAGTGCAATCATAAAAGCGGAAAAACATCATTCAGAGAGATATGGAAAGCTTCTAAAATTAGTAGGAGATGATGCATTCTTTAAAAGAGGCAAGAAAATCGTGTGGGTTTGCATGGAATGCGGTTATGAAGTGGAAATGGACGAGCTCCCAAAAGATTGGAAATGTCCATCCTGTGATCACCCTCGAGCAAATTTTCAAAAGAAATGTGAAGATTTCTAACTAAAAAAGATATTTTTTTATTATTAAAATCAAATTTTTTTTTTATTATTTACCTCTAAAGCTATCACGTTTAATGGTTATATTTGATGGCTGATCTATAAATTCCAATGGAATTCTGAAATGACTTCAGATTAAGTAGAAATATAAAAACAATGATTATGTAGAGTTTTAAATTAAAATGATAATTTTTAAATAGTATTGGAATAAAATGTCTTTAATAAGTATAATTTAGAAGATGGTTTAAATTGAAAAGAAAAGAAATTTATCGTTGTAATGTTTGTGGAAAAGTAATAGAGGTCTTAAATCCCGGTGCTCCTGAGACAATCTGTTGTGGCGAACCGATGAAATTAATGGAGGAACAAACAGCTGAATGGAAGGGCGAGAAACACGTGCCCAAGATTACTATAGATGGTAATAAGGTGACGGTTGATGTGGGTATTTCAATGGGCACGCCTCACCCAATGACCGAAGAGCATTGGATCATGTGGATTGAACTCATTTGTAAAAATGATTGTTACAAGCGGAAATTTTTGAATCCCGGTGACGACCCGAAAGCTACCTTTGTAGTTGCTGATACAACAGGGCTTTCCGCCAGAGAATATTGTAATATCCATTACTTATGGGCGGGATCTGAATAATTATTTTTTATTTTTATCATTCTTTTTTTATTTTCATGGTTATAAAATCTAGCTAATTTTTTTTTAAAAGCTTTAAAATAGTACTTATCAAGATTAAAAATATCATTAAAAAATATAATTTCCATTCCAACCGAATTTTTTTTTTTTCTTTTTCTTTTTTAATATAATAGAGAGAACTAAACCTCAGAGGATCCGTTTTTACATCATATTTAAGCCGTTAAAATGATTATTATTGAAAGTTCTTTTAATATTGGGTTTATATCTTGATTTGACGATCTTTATAGAAATAGGGGGCATTTTACTTGTTCCATATACTCTTTGGAGCAATAGAGATAGTTTTTATAGTCCATGTCACCTTTTTATGAAAATTTTATTATCTTTAAGGACTAAAAAACCTTCTTTTTCCATTTGCATGATAATAGTATCTAATTTTTCTTTATCAATACCTAATTGTCCTGTGAGGGTTTCTTGAGAAATTTCAGATTTTTTAATGAGAAGGTCAAGAATTTTTCCACGAATTTGTCGTTTAGAGCCCTTGAATGGTGCTTGTTTTTTATAATGCTTGCTTCTTTTATTCAATTCAGGATGGGTTTTTTTTAGCATTACTCCATAATCCATCAAGGCATAATACCATTTCCGTGGGTTGTTTTCATCGAGAGTTCTTTCAACAAGAGGGTGAATAGCTTTATCATCAATTTTTTTTTTTTTAAGAAAAAAGAAATAGATGTAAACTCTTCTTATATTTGTCTCAATAAAAACAACGGGCTTATTAAATGCAAATGCAACTATTGAAGAGGCGGTACTGTGTCCAATTTGAGGAAAGGTTTTTAAAATTCCAACATCATCAGGTAAAATCCCGCCATGCTCTTCAATTACCATATCTGCTATCTTTTTTAATGCTACAGCTCTTCGATTATAACCCAGTCCTTGCCATTTTTTTAAGACATCTTCCAATGGAGCGCGCGATAAGGTTTCAAAATCAGGAAATTCATGTTTAAATTCCAAAAACTTTTCAGATACCCTTCCTGTTTGAGTTTGCTGGAGCATCATTTCAGAGATTAAAACGTTGTAAGGAGTCAGGTCATTTCTGAAAGGAAAATCTCGACCTTTTTTTTTAAAAAAACTATAAATTATTTTTTGGAAAGCATCAATTGCTTGATAGTTAAGTCCCTTTTCTTGATATAATCTGTGAAATTCTGATATTAACATCGATTGATACGTATCTACACGTGATATTTTTA
>DXJM01000080.1 GCA_019057355.1 Promethearchaeota archaeon
TAAAAAGAAATGAGGTGAAAAAACCTTAGAAATTTAATGCGTTATAAATACTCAATAAGTTAAGAAGAACCTTTAAAAAGTCGAGATATAATTACTATTATTATTAACTAAAGTTTTAAAATGGAGAAATAATAATGGAATGTAAAATAAAATTAATCGAAAGGAAAAATAAATTCAATGAATATGTAACCGATCCTAAACGTGTTAGGCGTTATACAATTGTGGGATTAATTATTTTCATTTTGTTTTTGGTAATTGCAGTTCTTATTGCCCACTTTTTTGATCCTGAGGTTCCTCCAGATGGATATAATATTATGATTCATTATATCAGTGACCTTGGTTCGGTAAGATATACATCAGTCCCGGTGTTGTTAAATATTTTATGGATGGGTGAAGCAATCTTATTTACACCTTTAGTGTTTTATCTCTACAAGAAAATACATGTTTCATACAAGGAAAAAGAAAAATGGAACATGAGTAGAATCGGCAAGGTCATCTTGATTAACGTAGGATTTTTGTTTATGATAATTGGCTTGATAGGATGGTTTTGGGTTGGATTTTTCTCGGAAGATGAGGGTCGATTATTAGAGAAATTTGGAATAGTGATACTAGGCTTGAATTTTCACGAGTTCTTCTCACTTGTAGTTTTTGGAGGATTTGTTTTTGCAGGAATATTCATTGGATTATTCTTCATGCTCTATCCTAAAACGACAGTTGATACTATCAGAGTGAAGATTCCTTGGATTTTAATAGTTATTCTTGGATTAGTAATGATGATTTGGCCACTATTTCATGGTGCAGGATTTTTATTAGGCTGGCTTCCCTCGAGACAATTTCACGAGTGGTTCATGTTGTTTGCTTTGATGGCTTGGTTATATCCTATAGGCTGCATTGCTATAAAAATGATAAATAATGAATTATCAAGCAGGGAATAACTCTAAAATTATCTATTATTATTTTTTTTTTTCATTTTTTTCCATATTTCTTTAGAGACAAATATTATAAACCCTTTTAATGGGAACATTCTAATTCTTAGAATCATAATATTTTATAATTAAATCATGGAGAAATTACGATGGAAAACCACTACATGGCACATGAGTTAATTGAAAAAATTAAAGATAAAGAAATAAAAATTGAAGAAATTATTCAAGAATATCTTGATATTATTAAGGAAACAGATGGATCCGTTAATTCTTTTACTCATTTACACGAAAAGGATGCTTTAAAAAAAGCTAAAAGGCTTGATGACCAAATTAATAAAGGAAAGCATATTGGGAAGCTATCGGGATTGCCTATTGGAATTAAAGGATGTATTTGCATCAAGGACAGTCCTACAACGTGTTGTTCAAGAATACTTGAAGGATTCAATCCTCCCTATAATGCTACTGTTGCAGATCGCTTGCTCGAAAAGGAAGATGCAATTTGTATAGGAAGGACAAACATGGACGAATTTGCAATGGGAGGATCAACAGAAACTAGCTGTTATGGTCCAACACGAAATCCATGGGATCTTGAAAGAGTTGCAGGAGGATCAAGTGGTGGATCTGGTTCGTGCATTGCTACTGGACAATCAGCATTTGGGTTAGGAAGTGATACAGGAGGGAGCATTAGAAGTCCTGCGTCATATTGTGGTGTTGTAGGATTGAAACCGACTTATGGGAGAGTATCGAGATATGGTTTAATTTCTTATGCAAATTCACTTGAACAAATTGGACCCATGGCAAAATGCGTGAAGGATTGTGCTTTATTGTTGCAAATTATAGCGGGACACGATGAATTAGATTCTACTACGGTAAAGTTAGATGTAGATGATTATTGGTCTCATTTAAACGATTCAATTGAAAACAAGGTTATAGCTATTCCAAAAGAATTCTTTGGAGAAGGAGTAGATAACACTGTAAAAGAGAAGGTCGACAAGTCCATATCAATTCTAGAGGGCTTGGGGGCTAAAATTAAAGAGGTATCCTTCCCACATCTTGAATATACCATCCCAACATATTATTTGATCGCCATGAGCGAGGCAAGTTCTAATTTAGCTCGATTTGATGGTTTGAGGCATGGAGAGATGATTGACGAACTTAAAGGAGATGTTTTTGATGTATTTAGCAGGACAAGGGGGGAAAGATTTGGAATGGAGGTCCGGAGGAGGATAATGCTAGGATCCTACGCTTTGTCTGCGGGATATTATGACATGTTTTACATCAAAGCATTAAAAGTAAGAACATTAATTATAAATGATTTTAAAAAGGTATTTAAGACATGTGACGCAATAGCTTGCCCTACAATGCCGACAACTGCTTTTAAACTAGGAGAATTGCTCGATGACCCATTACAAATGTATTTAATGGACGTTCTCACCTGTCCAGCAAATCTTGCGGGATTACCAGCATTATCCATGCCGTGCGGATTTGATAATAAAGGACTTCCTATTGGTTTTCAATTAATCGGGAATTATTTTGATGAAAAAACTATTTTAAATATAGGTTTCTTGCTTGAACAAGAATTAAATATTTATACAAAATTTCCATCGCTAAAAGGAGTGAGATAAATGAGTGAGCATGAAGATGTCATCATCGGTCTTGAAATTCATATCCAATTGACGGCATTAAAAACGAAATTATTTTGCAGTTGTAGTTCTGATTATCGTGGAAAAGCCCCTAATACACACACCTGCCCCATATGCCTGGGATTGCCGGGTTCTCTTCCAGTAACCAATGAAAAAGCAATAAAATTTGCTACTCGCTTGGCTTTAGCATTAAAATGTACTATTAATGAGAGATTTTATTTTTTCAGGAAGAACTATTATTATCCCGATCTTCCCAAGGGATTTCAAATCTCTCAATATAATAGAGCAGGAGGAAAAGCGTTTGCAGATAGGGGGGTTATAGAAATTGAAGTCGATGGAAATATTAAAGAAATACAGTTAAATCGAATTCACTTAGAGGAAGATCCAGCTCGCATTGTTCACGAGGGGAGCATCACTACATCACCTCATGCATTGATCGATTATAATAGAAGTGGGACTACGCTCATTGAAGTCGTTTCAGAACCAGACATGAGATCTCCAGCAGAAGCCCGGGAATACTTGAAACAATTAATGTCAATAGTTCAATACACGGAAATTTGCGACCCTAATCTAGAGGGAGCATTTAGGGTCGATGCTAATATCTCTATTAAAGGTCATGACCGTTCGGAAGTAAAGAACATAAACAGCATTAAAGAAGTAGAAAATGCTCTCTCATATGAAATTAAAAGACAAAAGTTAGCAATTAAACGTGGAGCGATATTAATTCAGGAAACGAGACATTGGGACGGTGATAAAACCATATCACTGAGAACCAAAGAATTTGAGGCAGATTATAGATATTTTCCGGAACAAGATTTGGTTCCATTCGAAACTGATGAGCAATTCGTAGATAAAATCAGAATAAAGCTCCCAGAAATGCCGAAAGAAAGAAAAGAAAGATATCAGAGGGACTATTTATTGAATGAATTTGATGCGGGTATTTTAGTTTTGGATAAACAAATCGCTGATTTTTTTGAAGAAGGGATTAAATTAGAAAAATCATTCAGACCTGAAGAATATAAGCTGTATTGTAATTGGCTCATGAATCAAGTATCGAGATGGCTAAATGAAAATAACACGAATATCGCAAATACAAAATTAAAACCAGAACAAATAGTCGATATCGTAAAGGCATTAAAGGAAAATGTCATCTCTTCAAAAATTGCTAATAGTTTTATTGAAGAAATGATGAAAGGCACGTCTATTCAAGAAATTATGAAAAAATCTGGTAAAAAAGTCATTTCCGACGAAAATAAACTTGAAAGTTTGTGTAAAGAAGTTATTAAGGAGAATCCTAAAATTGCAGCAGATTACAAGAAAAATCCCAAAGCAATACAAGCTCTAAAAGGCAAGGTTATGGGAAAAACAAGAGGACAGGCAGATCCCAAAAAGACTGAAGAGTTACTCAAGATTCTATTAAAATAATCCAAATTTTAGGTTTAAAATAACAATTTTACATATCTTTTGATTGATTTTTGGAGCTATAATATAATAATGAGAGAAATAATGATCTCTTTGAAAGTATTGGATGGATTTATTATTTAATCCTTTAATTGACCTAAGTTATGCTAAATAATAAACAAGATCTGGGGGAAAAAAGAGAAAAAAATTATAGGAGTTTCTCCAGTTCTTTTACTGCGGCATTCAATTTTAATTTAACGATACCTAGCTTTGCAGACAAATCAGAAATAACCACAATAATATTTTCTTTAATATCATCAAAAAGAATTCTTCCTTTTTGGCTCTCTATAATAGCACCATCAAAAGTTCCTTGTTCGAGCTCTTTTGAGGCACGTTGTGAAGCTTTTAATATGAGGGTAACCATTGCGGCAACACTTTCTTCATCAATCCATCCCGGCAAGGCGCTACCTTTAACAAGTCCGAATCTTTCTATGACGGCTGCGCCATGAACCCCGCGTATAGACTTTAATTTTGATAAAATTTCCTGTATCCTATTGTCACTCATAAAAAATCATTTAATGTTAAAATATTATTTTTTCCGAATTGATATTTTATATGTAAGATTCAATACTATTTAAGTATGAAGTCTTGCAATTTTTATAACTTATATTTCCAAGTGTTAAACAAAAAAATTCAGAACTCACGTTCAAAATTACTATCCCTTAAAATTTAGTGGGATAATCTAACATTACCATGATATTCTTGTGAAAATATACAAATTAGGAACCAGAATTTTAGTTAAAAATCAAAATCTAAAAAAAAAAAAAATTAAGTATATCTTAGAGAAAAATAAAGAACAATTAAATAAAA
>DXJM01000081.1 GCA_019057355.1 Promethearchaeota archaeon
ATTTCTATATTTTATGGTTATAATTACTAAAAAAAAGGAGGGTTGAAAATGCAAGAAAAAAATGAAATTTTTGAAAAAATAAAAATATTATTAAAAGAAAAAAAAATTGAAGAATCTGCTGGAATTATAGGTAAATATCTGAATGAAGCTGATGAAACTAATTATATTGATATATTAGAAAAAATAATTCAAATGGTCAATTCATTATCAGGAGGAAAGGCAGTCTTAAAATATCTTATCGAAAACCTCATCATTGATATTCCTTATTTGTTAGAACAATTGTCCCATATTGACCATATTGATCGTTTTACAACATTAATTTTATTGAAAAATATCTGCGAAGAAGAATGTGGATTATTCATTCCATTTAGTGAACAATTACTCAAGGATTCTAAAGATCCAAATGTACGGGAAATGGCTCTACAATTATTAATTTTTGTGGCTGGAGGTGAACATCAAATCACTCGTGAATCATTAATAGAATCTATTGCATTAAAATTGGTGGATTCTGAAGATTATGTAATTCAAAAAGCCATGCAAGCTTTAATAAGTATTGGAAAAAGATCACCCTCAATCGTAACTCAAGTATTAACAAAAATGGCTCAAGAAGTTGAAGATGCAGATTTGATCGTTCGAATAAATAAAATTGTAAAATCAATCGCTTCTATAGACAGGGAGGTGGAATTAAAAGAAAGAGAAAATGTATTAAAAGTAAAAGAAAAAAACCTTGAATATAAGGAGGCAGAATTAGAAGTAAAAGGAATATTGACCGAGATCGATATAACCGAACTGGAAGGAAAAGAGAGAGAGTTAATTAAAAAGGAATTAGAATTAAGAGAAAAAGCAGCAAATCTTTTACTTAAAGAAGGAATAGAAATCGATGAAGAAACTCAAAAATTAAGAGAAGAGGAAGCTTCCATTTTAGAAAAAGAAGCTGAACAAAAAAGGTTAGAGATTGATTTAATGAAAAGAAAATTAGAGCTTGCTGAAAAGGAAAAAAAACTTGAAGAAAAGGACCTGTTAGAAAAAGAAAGAATCTTAAATAAGAAAGAAGAATTGTTAAAAAAAGAACATCAACTTGAACAAATTAGGTTAGATATAAAAGAAAAGCAATTAAAATTGGAAAAAAAGAAGATAAAAGAACAAGAACCCGAAGAAAAGGAATCTGAAAAAATATCTAAAAAAATAGACAAAAAAGAAAAAATATTAGAAAAAAAAGTAGAAAAAATGTTAGATATTGAGAAGGATTTAAAGCTAAAAAGTTTAGAACTAAAGCAAAAAGAGTTGGAACTTAAGAAAAAAGAACTAGAATTAAAAAAGAAAAGCAAAGAATTAGAAAAAAGGGAAATTGAAGAAAAAGAAAGAGCCTTAGAACTTAAGGGGGACTTGAGAGAAATCGAATCCGAAATAGAAGACATTAATTTAAAATTAAAAGAGGAAGTCATTGAAAAAAAAGAAGAATTAATTGAAAAAAAAGTTCTAGTGGTTGATGGGCAAATAAAGGAAGAATTGAGAGAAAAATTTGACAAACAAACAGAAGAATTAGAGGAAAAAGAAAGAGAAATAAAAAAGAAAGAACTAGAGATAAAAAAGAAAGAAATAGAGATAAAAGAAAAAGAAAAAGAATTAACAGAAAAAAGTATCAAGGAAAAAGGAAAAGCATTAAAAAAGAAAGAATTACTTCTTGAAAAAGAACAAGAATTAGCCCAAGTTGAATTAGAGTTGAAAGAAAAAGAACTTGCTGAAAAAGAAAAAAAAATTAAAGAGCAAGAAGCAAAAAGAATTGAAAAGGAATTAAAAGAATTAAAAGAATTAAATGAACTAGAATAATACTAAATTTTGCATTATATCACATCTTTTTGTTCAGTAATTGGTGATGAATGCAATCTTCTAACAATTTTTCGTATTTCCTCAATTTTTAAACTTTCAGGGGGGAGTTTTACTTGAATCTCTTTTGCCAAATCATACGCTAATTCGATATAATTTAGATCTTCTAATAATTCAACTATTTGAATCTTATAATCTACATCTTCTATTCCTTGACCATATTCCAATAATTTTTCTTTTAATAAAACATCAATTTTTTGCGTACGTTCAATATCATGTTCTTTTTCTATAGTAATAATTTTTTTTACCAATTGATTAAAAGAATTGTAAATATTGTATAATTCTGAGGAACCATAACTATCAATATTTTTTAATATATGAAAGATAAATAATTCCGCTTTTTCACTTCTCTTAAAAATCAAGGCTATTTCAATAAGATCTAATAGAGCCAATTCATAAAGAAATTTAGATTCTATATTGTGAACGATTTTTTCAAAAATCCATTCTATTAAATTCGGTTGATTGAATTTCTTGATAATATCAATTAAAAATTTTTCAACGGCATAATATAATTTGGCATTCTCAGTTTTAGTTGAACTTAGAAATGAAACTAAAGCATATTTAATTCTTCCCATAGCATCTTCCAAATTTGGGGGGTTTTCTCTGAACTTTTCAAATGCCGATTCTAAGATAGTTTTAACTTTTTCTTGATTTTGAAAGTCATAAACGAAATATTCCGCCCAAATAGGAACTGGCTTGCCTTTCTTTTTAATTATAGTCTCCCCTCCTTCTCCTGAATCCCGAGGGGTTAATTTTTTACTCTCTTTTAACTTTTGGGATAATTCCTTAGCATCTTCCTCTGATATAATTTCTAATATAATTCTATCTTGTTTTTTTGGTAAAATTAGTTTAAAGAATACTTCTTCATCATCATTGAATAATTGTTCTCTCAACTGTTTTGGGAAAGTAATTCCCGTTTTTGTCTTCTTTATTATTTCTGTAAAGATATAGTCTTCTTCTGATTTATTATTTCGTTCCATATTTTTAACTGTCTCTAAACAATTGTTTTTTATTTTTTATTAATTTTTATTCACCCTGTAATATGAACTAATTCAACACCGCGAACGTTGAATTGTTTATCAATATAACATACTATAGAATGCCCTTCATGGGTAAAGACAAGAGGCACGGGGTAAGAATCTGCATTAGCGATTAGACTTTTTCGCACATATAAAGACAAGGACTTTTCACAGACCTTGCAAATGACTGCAACACTTCTCACAAGGTCAAGAGTGTCAAAATGTGCTAAAAGATAAACCACTTTAGTTCTAAACTGACTAAATATTGATGAAGAAACATCGCTATACGATAAAATCGCATCCACGGCATAGGATTCTAAAAATTTTTCTATTATCATTTCAATAATAGATTCAAGTACTTGAAATTGTATCTCTAGCTCTTCAGTTCCAATTGAGTAAAAAAGATTTTCTTGTTTTAAGTATACAATTTTCAGATTTCCTCGATGAATATGAAAAAAGATATCGTTCTTTTTATTTTTTCTAACGATTTTTAAGTCTAAGGAATAATTTTTGTATGAATTTGGAGATTTGTACTCGAATAATGTGTTTTTTCCATAACTTATATTAAGAAAACTGATATCGTTTACTAAATTATTTTTCATTACACCGGATCGCTAATTTTAATTTTAGAAATTTTGAAGAATTATGAATTTTATTAATATTATAGATAAATTAAATTTTTACAAATAAAAAAATGTATATTTAGAGCTTATTTAGTAAAAAATGAATAGTTGAGAATAAAAAGATTATTTTTAAAACTTGAAGATTAAAACTATTGGAATGGGCAATAAAATGAAAAAAGAAAGAAACTCTGAAAACCTTGAATCTTTTACTGAGACAAAAGTGAAAGATAGATATAAAAATACATCATTTACAATTATTTTAGTTCAACCCGAAAGCGCAGGTAATATAGGGTCTATTGCGCGAACGATGAAAAATTTTAATTTTACAAAATTAGTAATATTTAACCCTATAGAGGAACTGGCAAAAATCACTGATAATGAAGCTCAAGGTTTTGCAATGCATGCCGCAGATATTTTATTTAATGCAGAAATTATCATGATTAATAATCAAGAAAATCACATTATTGAATTAAAGAAATACTTGGCTAAATTTGATCTAATAATAGCATCCACGTCAAAAGGCATGAAATATTCAAATATTCGAAGAACATGCATATTTCCAATGGATTTAGAGATACCTATAAATGATAAAAAACAAAATATTGCGATTGTTTTCGGTAAAGAATCAACTGGCTTAACTAATGAAGAAATAGCCTTGGCTGATATTTTAATTAGAATCCCTACGAATAATGAATATCCTACAATGAATCTCTCTCATGTATTGGCAATAATTTTATTTGAAATCTTTAAGAAAATTTCTATTTTAAATATGGGACGTGGAAAAAAACCAGTGCGTATTGCAGATAAGGCTGATCGTGTTAGTCTCTATCATTTAATAAAACAATTAATACAGATCCTAAAAACTAAACCTCCTCGATCAGAAAATATATATCTCGCTTTAAAAAATGTTTTTGAAAGATCAATAATGTCCAAAAAGGAATTAAGTCTTATAATGGGCTTGTTTTCCAAGTTGAATTTAGTTTTAAAAGATGAAGAATTTTATACAAAAATAAAATTTAGATCAAATACCTGTTTTGAAGACAG
>DXJM01000005.1 GCA_019057355.1 Promethearchaeota archaeon
AGAATATACTTCTCAATTTATAATGTCAGAAAACAACTCGAATTCAGATAATTCAAGTTATAACAAAAAAAAATACGATGGTGTTAGTTTAAAAGAAATAAGCGCTCCAAGGTTAAGAAAAACACAATTTCAATCATTTAAATCAAGAATAGGCTCTAAAATCTCAAATCAGAAAAGATATCTTAATTTTTATAAATCAAAAATAGATCAAAGACTTAGATACAGTTTAGATAAAATTAAGAACATTATATTTCCAAGGGATATTATTTATAAAGGGCAAGAACAGTCCAAATCTTATGCTTTTAAAAAAGAGTTTATAGGGCTCTATTCCATTTTTATTTTTTACTCCTTAATATTAATACTCTATATCAATATTCCTAATGATTTTATACTCAATCTCTTTACTTTCGGACGTCCTTTTGAATTCGGAACGACAATTATCGTATTTTTTCTAACTCTAGCATTTTTACTAAGCATTGATAAAATACGATATTGGATTTTTGAAAATACCAAATTAAAAACAACTTATGCTAAGCAGTGCTGTATTTTTATACCAATATTTATTTCCTTGTATCTTTTATTCATATTCATCATAATTCCAAATTACAATATTACTTCATATATCCTTTTTTTCTCAATGTTATGGCTTATACTTTTAAGTAGTCGGTTTTATAGTTATTCTCGCAGGTTTTCAACACACATTGAAGCTAAATTTATTTCTAAGTATTCAAAGTCCCGCTCTTTTATTGCTTCAATTACACCATTTCTCATAATGGGGATACTTATACTCATTTCTTTACTTTACAGGACTTTTTTGGTAGTTCTTGCTCTAGACATATTTGGTAAGGCAGACCCTTCAGGTGCTATACGTGTATATTCCATTGAAATGCAAATGATCATGCCTTTAATTTATTTAAGTCTCATTTTGACTTTTTTATTTATCATTTTTGAATATATTTTTACGAGGAGAATCGCAGAAACAAAAAGAGCAGGAAAATTTGATAATTTTACATTCTCATTGATTGTTTTTTTTATATTTTTTTTCCAGTTAATGCAGGTATCGTTATTTTTATTTACTCGACCAGAAACAATAGCTGTATTGCAAACCGTATTTGGAACTACAACTGGGAGTGCGGTATCTTCTTTCTTTTTGATTGAATTTGTTATAACAATGATTTTTCTTTTTAGGATCTTAGTAAAAACAGGCAGAATATTTAGCTGGCGATTATTATGGTTTAAAAAAGATGGAGTGGTACTTCTAATTCTATCATGTGTATTTGCTCAAACTATCATCCAATACGGTCGAATATATCCCCTTCCTAATCAAGATGTGACGTTAATAGGTTCCATTTTAGATATTAGTAAATTCATCGTTTCTATAATTATGATCATATTTCTAGGGCTTACCCTAATTATCTATTATCTAAGACCTCATGAAACATCAATTTTTATGAGAATGATGAAAGAGACTATTAAGCAAAAAGAAAAAGAGACAGATCAGATTTATACTATCATTAGAAATGAATATATTCGAAGAGGAGATATATTTAATTTAGAGTCTATTGAAAGGGAAATCATGAAATCAGTTAAATTACCAAAGAATATCATATACGAAATTATAGATAAGTTAGAGGAAACTCATTTTGATATTCATATTACTAAAAAAACTGATGAAAAAGGTAAAATTATTTCCCACGTGGTTGAATTCTTGTCTATTACTGAAGTTTTTGAAAGAAAAGAACTAGCAAAAAAAAAAGCTAAAAAATTCTTATCGGATAGACTTTTTGATACCATGGCAACGAAAAAGAAGGATATTAAACTAAGTAAAGAAATTGACCCTGAGAAAGCATCTGACTTATTTCTCTCTTCCCTTTCTGCAGATTATAGTAAAAAAGTTAGGGCTGAAAGACAAAATGAAATAAAAATAGGTAAAGCCAAACGACTTTTCGTCTCAAAAAGGGATATCTCAGAAAATGTCAAACAAGAATTCTTTCAAGTTTTAAAAAAGGAATATATCTATCGAATTGAAAATGCAAAATCATATCCTGACTTTCATTATCCAATCTCCGTTATCTCTAATGAAATCCAAAAAAAAATGAAGATGACGATTGGTGAATTTTATCTATATCTAAATGAATTAGCTAATTCTGATATTGAATTCCGACTAATTGAAAATCCAGAAGATCGAGATGATAAAAAAATAAAATTTTATCCAATCGCCGATGATACCATGTTTTTTGCACTTCAAAATTTTAGACCTGTTGAATATAAAGAATTAAGGGAGCAGGTCATAAATTCTTACCTACAAAATCTATCAACAAGAAGGAATTTATCATTCTTGAAGAATCTTAAGGATGGTATAACTGACAATCAAAGTGATTGGTTTAGAATAATTGCTTATCTTGAGAAAAATTATAATACATATAAAAAAAAATATGTTTCTTATCCAAGTAAAACAAGATTACATACTCTAATTGAAAGTTTTCCAAAAAATGCTAAAATCGATATATTTAATGTTTAAATTCTTATTATTTTAACATCCTGTAAATCTTTAGAATAAAGTG
>DXJM01000082.1 GCA_019057355.1 Promethearchaeota archaeon
ACTCTAAAATATACATGGAAATATCACGGAAATGAATGAAAATAAAATATTTATTTTCGAGTTTGTTTCAGGAGGTGGCTTTAATAGATTAAATATCCCTCCTTATTTGTTTTCTGAAGGATATGGAATGCTAAGAGCTATAATCGAAGATTTCAAATTATTAAAGTTTGAGATACTGACAATTTTAGACTATAGAATTGATTTTTTATCAAGATATCTTGACGCAGATCGTGTTGTAATAGCTCATGAACAAGATAATCATGTTAAATTATTTGAGAAATGCATTGACGAATCGGAATATTGTTTCATCATTGCCCCAGAATTTACAAATATATTATATGATCTTACAAGCATCGCAAAAAAAAGAAATAAAAAGATTTTAAGCGTAGGTTTAGATGGAATTAAATTAGGCACTTTAAAAATTGATACTTACAATTTTTTTTTAAATGAAAACATTCCAACACCCCAAACCTTTCTCATTCCATACAAAGGTAATCAATTAGATATGGATTTTATAATCCATACATTCACTCGATTAAATAAGGCTATTATAATCAAACCATTAGACGGAGTAAGTGCCGAATCAATTTTCTATTTTGAAAAATCGGAACAAATTTACAATTTTTTTCAAAATAACTCCGATATCCTTGATACAAATAGATATTACATCCTTCAAGAATATATCGAAGGAATTGACTTGAGCGTTTCATTAATCGGAAGAAAATGCAGTGAACGACTCGATTTTCAAGAACCCCTTGTACTTAGCATCAATTCTCAAATTTTAAACATAAAAACTTCTAAAATTAGATCAGAATATCTTGGTGGGACGACTCCAGTAAAGAATTCTCATATGATAAAGAAGACTTTAGAACAATATTTACAAAAATTTGATGCTAACATCAATGGTTATTTTGGAGTAGATTTTATTATTACAAGGGATAATCAATTAAAGTTCATTGAGATCAATCCAAGACTTACGACTTCATATTTAGGTGTCAGAAATGTCATTATGGAAAACCCTGCAGAATTGGTTTTTAATGCAGTACTTAATGAAAATTCTGATCCTGATATAAGAATGATCGGGCATTCTATTTACACTCGATTAGAATTACACTATAATGGTAACTTTACTACAAGTGAAATTATTGAAAAAACCATGCCAAAGCTAATTGCTACAATTCCCGAAATTATTGCCCCTCCTATAACTTTTACTGATTCAAATCCAAAAGAGAAAAGGGTCTATTCTTGTTTTATATCCACAAAATCTAAAACAGCTCAAGACTCCCAAAAAAGAGTTGATGATATTATAGAAATATTACGAGAGTATCAATTTTTTTTACCCAATATGATCAATTTTTATAATAATTTTCATTAGAAAATCTATTATTAACTAATTAATTACTTAAAACTTTGTGAGCGTACTTTAAATGGAATCTAAAACCCTTGAGGAGCCGTTGCACCTGGAAAATGGTAAAGACGAAATAATTTTTAAGGTTCAACCCCGACGTTTAGCAAGCATTGATTTTATTAAGGGTGTAGCCATTATATTCATCATTCTCGCTCATACTTCTGCTGCATGGTTTTCTCCGGAATGGGTCTTTTTACATGGCATTGTATATATTTTTTTAGATATAATGGGCCCCTCTCTTTTTATTTTTCTTTCCGCGCTTAGCGTGGTTTTCAGTATCAATAGTAAGAAGGGGCGAATTCCTGATAGAATCATTCGCAATAATATTTTCGCAAGGGGGTCAATGTTAATTTTAGTAGGAGCTCTTATAAACCTGTTTCTCCTTGCCGATGATACTTTCTTTCCTCTAAGTTTATGGGGGTGGAATATCATCTTCTTTCTAGGGTTTTCTCAGATTTTCTGTTATTATTCTCTGAAATTTAAAAAAAGCACTCGAATCGTTATTGGTTTGCTGATAATTATCAGTTCAGAACTCCTCAGAGAATTAATCTGGAACTTAAATGTGAGTGGCAATCTTCTTGGGACGATCCTGTTCTTAATGATAGATTCCTATGAAAACACCGTTACTTTTCTCCCATGGCTCTCAATATGCTTTATCACGACGATTTTTGGCGAATATCTCTATGAAGCCATGATAGATGGTTCTAATGAGGTATATCATAGACTTTTTAACATTTTCATGGTTTTTGGGGTAATACTTGTTGTTTTTGGAATCATCTCCGGATTGGAAGTAGTGAATTGTTCAAACATTAATTGCTATCTCTATCGATTAAATCTGTATATAATTGCTAACAGGCAACCATTTTTAGAGATTATTGGTGTCTGGAAATTTCTTCTAAGAGGAACTGCTTCAAACATGTTATATAACATGGGAACTTCACTTTTAGTCATGGGCGCAGGATTTTACCTAACTGACATAAAACGTAAAGATAATATCTTTATAAGAATGGTGAAGTTCTATGGAAAAGTGTCATTAAATATTTTTCTTATGCATTACGTATGGCATCCCCTATTCATGGTGATGTTTCCAATTTGGTATTTTCCTTTCACCTGTCTTGCCTATGGAGCATTTTTAGGTTTTCTGTTCTATTTTTGGATGAAATATGCGAATTATATCGGGACACCCGAATGGTTAATGGGTCAAGTGCTTAGCATGGGAAAAAAGCCCAATAAAAGGAAAAAATAGTGCTCCTATCGCGAGATAACTAGCACGTTCTCGCCTCCTTTATCTTTACACCAATTACCTGCAAGGCACTCTTGCATTACTATGTAATACGATCTCCCACGTAGCATTCAATTATGCAGTCATGCTTTCAAACCCCTCATCTTCCATGAATTTTTAATTATAGCAAGGATTATAAATATATATATATCGGTGC
>DXJM01000083.1 GCA_019057355.1 Promethearchaeota archaeon
ATAACAAGTCTAATAAATCATTGTTAACTTTTTTAGATTTTATTTTATCTGATAAAACCCTTTTCATTCTTATAATTGAATCTTCGGTATCGTGAAAAATTTTTTTTAAAATATTTTCTTCAAAACTAAGATTAATAGACTTAAATTCAATACCTTCCAATTGGACTAAAATATTGTTATTTTTAAGTGTTATTGATAATATGCTACTATTTTTTTTTTTAATTTCCTGATTTATAATGTAATGTATTTCCAATTGTTCAGAAATATTAACTCCTATAATCCATGACTCAAAATTATTAAATTGAGAAAATGCTTTTAATGAGAATTCGCAAGGGCATCTTATATGGACTCTCTGGGAATTATAGTCGCTTTCCTCACTATATATTAAATTTTGGTATTCATGTAGAGAAACAAAATCTGTATAATAAATGACATCTTTTCTGAAGTTAATAAGCTCAGAGAGTTCAAAAATGAAATCATTTATTTTATTGGCATTATCTCCAAATACAATAATTGGAATTCTATCTAAAAGACAATAAAGCACCAAAGCTCTTTCTTTAATTTTCAATTGCTCTAGTATTTGAAAAAAATTCAATAAATTTTCACCTTTTTTATCTGATTATTAATTGACCTAATAATTTTTTTATGTCAAAATTTCTATGATCTTGAATTTTAGAAGCATTTTTTACGAGTTGCTCAACTTTTTTTGAAAATTGAGGCAGAATTAATCGTAATAATCCTAGTTTTTGTCTTGATTTTGCGATCTCCGCACTGAAAATGGAATTTCCTAACCTATTTATGAATTGAAAGGAGTTATCACAATCAAGTAAAATATTTTCAGCGCTCATTTTCTTCAATAACCACGCACATCTATTTGCCGTTTGTATTAAGGAATAAGTCATGGCGGAAATTCCATCCAAGGCATCGTTTTCTATTGATCTATTCTTTATAATATTAGAAATGATAAATCCTCCGTCAAGAGTCACAAAAGCATATTTCAAATCAGGGATTGTTACCGAAAAATCCTTTAGAACCTTTTTTAAAGAGAGAGAAATCTCTTCTGAAAGATTCAAAGAAAAAGTTGATATTTTGGAATCATAATTTATTTCATCTCTGATATCAAATCCTTCAATGAGCGCTTGAATTTTTTGCTCATTAATTTGAATTAGAGGAGGTTTAAAGGTTTGACCTGATGTAATTAAGGTTGCTTTTATTTTTTTTAAACATTCATTTGTTTGTAAGAAAATGCCTCCTAAATTAACAGTCGGTTCAGCGGTTATGGCTATAAAAAATTCATTATCTTTATCTAATATTCCCTGTTGTTCCAAGATCTTATTCAATGAAAAATGTAATCGATTATTTAGCGGCGCTATTAAGATTTTTGCCTTTTTACCTTCAATTAATATGTATCTTAACTTATTTGGATGTAAATGAATCCCAACATTAAAAATGGCGCTAGTTGCAGAGCTTATATTGAACACTTCTTCTTTTGAAAACCATACTCCTGTTGATTGAATTGGATTTCCATCTCTTTGAGTTAGCACGACGTTTTCTACACCTTTTAGTTGTTTGATTTGATCTAGATGGATTTGTATTTTATCTTTTAGAATCATTTTAAACTCACGACTATTGTTTTAAAATTATTAAGTTTTTTTATAATAGAGATTTTTAAACTACGAATAATTGTGAATAATGGTTGGACTAACTAGATAGAAAAATTTATAATACATCTTTCGTTTAATATATTGCAGTAAATCGCATCTTTACCGGTGTACGCTTGGATTGCGGCATGAAGCCGATAAATGAAAAGTTGGTTCATTGATGCGGTATAAAAAATGTAGTTATAATAGGCTATTATAACTGAAGAAAGAATTATTAAAACCTCCTAAATAAAAAAAAACAAAATACCTTTAAGTTAGCTCGACAAATAAGATACTTCACAATATTTTCAATTCCGGTTGATCCTGCCGGACCCGACTGCTATTTGGGTGAGGCTAAGCCATGCAAGTCGAATGGGATACCTAAAGTTCCCATGGCAAACTGCTCAGTAACACATGATCAACTTGCCCTATGGAGAAGAATAACCTCGGGAAACTGAGGATAATATTTCATAATTGAATAGGCTTGGAAAAGTTTTTCAACAAAAAGGATGAGAAGAATGGTTCTTTTCCGCCATAGGATAGGATCGTGGTCGATTATGGTTGTTGGCGAGATAACGGCTCACCAAGCCGATAATCGATAGGGGCCGTGAAAGCGGGAGCCCCGAGATGGGTACTGAGACACCGACCCAGACCTTACGAGGTGCAGCAGGCGCGAGAACTCCGCAATACACGAAAGTGTGACGGGGTTACCCAAAGTGTTCATTATTGAACTGTGATAGGTGAGTAATGTCCCCTATTAGAAAGGAGAGGGCAAGGCTGGTGCCAGCCGCCGCGGTAAAACCAGCTCTTCAAGTGGTCGGGATAATTATTGGGCTTAAAGTGTCCGTAGCCGGTTTAGTAAGTTCCTGGTAAAATCGGGTAGCTTAACTATCCGTATGCTAGGAATACTACTATACTAGAGGGCGGGAGAGGTCTGAGGTACTACAGGGGTAGGGGTGAAATCTTATAATCCTTGTAGGACCACCAGTGGCGAAGGCGTCAGACTGGAACGCGCCTGACGGTGAGGGACGAAAGCCAGGGGAGCGGACCGGATTAGATACCCGGGTAGTC
>DXJM01000084.1 GCA_019057355.1 Promethearchaeota archaeon
CTATTGGAATATTTTCGAGAGTTCCATATAATTAATCTCTTTTAGAACTTAAGACACTATAAAAAGAAAATTTTTTAAGAAAAAAGTGTAAAAAATAGAGAAGTTTAATAAAAAATGAAATTCTTTTTAGTTATATTCTTACATCATAATTAAATTCAATGCACGAGCAGAATAAACTGAAGTTAGTACCTGCAAGCTTTAAGTAATAGAATATTATTTTTAATAAGTTCTATTTTTTCATTGCTTCTGTAAAAACCATTTCATTGCTAATAACATGCCAAGTTCGCCAACCATTCTTAACTTTGTCTTTTAACTCTTTAATGAATGCGGGATAGCCGATATCGCGGCATTTTTTTAAGTTATTTATAGTATCCTTATTATATCTAGAACACATTAACCGTGTCATCCGCCCTTTATCTGCCATTGGTATGGGATTCGGGTTAATATAAGGACATGGTGTTTCAGAGTCAATGCTATAATCCTCACATTCCGCACATGTCCAAAATCCCTTGGATTTTACACACTTGGCAATACCACAAAATTCTGACATTGGCGCCCCAAGAAAACACCCAGGACATTTACCAGGCTCACCAGATTTTATGAAAGTTGTTAATACTTTAAATGTAGTTTCGATCTCTTCAGGCTTTATGCGCATTATCGATGAAATATCTAAAATATTACTCCCTTCCCATATTTTCTTAAGATCGTTAGCAGCTTTAAATCCCTCGCCAGTATGGCTATCGCATCCAATGCAAGCAATACCACAAGGAGATAAAATACCTCTATCCTCTTCATTGATGTCATTAATCGTCAACTTCAATGTGATTTCACGAATTTAATAATTTTTATTGCAAGGTTAATAAATTAAAAGGAAGATGTTTTTGATTCTTTTTATATCATTTTTAACATGTTCTTAGAAATTTAGAAAATTTTCAGGGCTTTATCATAATAAATTAAAGAATTTTATCCCAATTTAGAGATTTTTCAACTAATTCATATACTGTTTGAATCTCGTCTGATTGTAAGCCCGGTTTGATTCTATCAATGTTTTTAATTGTTGTAAACGTGTCTGAAGGGCTCAATATAATGGGAATCCCTTTTTCTGTCGCAGCAGTAATAATCTTGGTATCAGGAGACATATGTCCTGTAAGAATGATGACTGCGACGTCTTCATTTAATGCCGCTAGGATCAAGTCGGATCTATCTCCTCCAGTTATGAAAGCAAATTTCTTTACTTGTCTTAAATATGTTATTGCTGCTTGAACGTTCATTGCCCCAATGATGTACGTTTCTACATGATTATTTAACCCCTGAGTAGCCCCTTCATTGATCAATTCTCCTCCAATAATGCTTAAAACTTCTAAGACTCGAGGCGAATAAAGCTTAAAACTTTTTTCAATAATTCCCAATACGGGTATACCATATCGTTTTATGTTATTTTCTTCTAGTTCTTTTATTCTTGAGATGTATTCGTGATCAATCAGATTAAATATGATCCCTTTAATCTCCATTTGCCTTGAATCGAAATAATTTTTTGTAAAATATAAATTATCAATGCACCTATCAGAAGATTCACAATGAATCAGGATTAATTCTTTAATGCCCAGTTTTTGAGCCACGGTAATATCATCAACGCCAACCCTGATGAATTTTTTAATACTTGGAGCACCTTCAATGACAACATAATCAACATCTTTAGAAACTTGCTCATAAGCTTCTTTTATTTTATTTAAAAACTCCTCTTTAATATCTCTATCAATTAAATCAATATAATAGGAATCTGGAACTGAAACGGGAGAGGTAAGCTCGTAAGGCAAGATATCCTTTAAAACTGAATTTTGAATGAATCCAACATCAACATCAGCTTTATTTGAAAAGGCAGCTCTAGGAATTCCAATAGGCTTGAAATATGATACCTTCTTACCTTGTTTTTGAATATATTGTATGATCCCAATACTAAGAAGCGTCTTTCCAACTCTTTCTTCAAGAGAACTTAAATATAAATTTTTAACCATAATTATTTCCTCTTTTTCTCACATTTCTTCTTGTTTTTGTACTTTTATATATTTTTTGTTTCTTTAAGTAATTGTAATTTTAATATCAACTGCGCTATATCCTTTTATGAAAGATAATAGGGGATTGATATCAAGTTCTACGATTTCTGGAAAATCATTCACTAATTGTGAAAGTCGTAATAAAACATCAAGAACGGCTTCAATATCAGAAGGACTTTCACCTCTAACTCCCTGTAATAGGTTATAAACTTTAGTACTTTCAATTAATTTTTTAGCATCATCCTTTGTAAACTTGTAAGATAATGTGAACGCCACATCCTTCATAAAATTAGCATAAATTCCACCAGTACCAAACATTAGCAATGCACCAAATCCTGGATCTTTTGACATTCCGATTATTAATTCCGTTACCTTTAGGTGTTTTTTAAAATTTATCATTTCTTGAACCTCGACACCATAAATTATCGCATTTTGAGGGGCAAATTTCTTGGAATTTTCGACGATTTGAATATAGGCTTCAAAAGCTTGTTGTGGGGTTTCAATATTTAATACTATCCCCCCTACATCTGTTTTATGAATGATTTGAGGACTAGAAATTTTCATCACTGCTTTTCCAAGTTCAGCTTGCAGATCCATTGCTTGTTTTGGTGTCCTGGCAAGTCTTGATTTTGGGGATTTTATTCCGTAACATTCAAAAACTTCACTCGTCTCATAGCTTAAGAGAACCTTTCGCTTGTCTGTTATCGCATCAGAAAAAATTTCTTTAACCCTCTTTTTATTTACGTTATAATGAGGCAAGTCAAGCCGATCTAAAGGTGTTGTTTTCAAATAATTGCCATACATAATCAATGTCTTAAGAGAATGAGCCGCTCTTTCAGGAAAATGATAGCAAGGAATGTGGTTTTTCTTCAAATAACTACGTGCTTCAGCTATCGACTTATCGCCCATAAAAGAGCACGTAATCGGTTTGTTACACTTCTTTAAATGTTTATCACAAATTTCATGCACTATTCTTGCTACTTCTGTAGGTCTTGTCTGTGCTTGAGGGGTGAGTAATATTAAAGCTCCTTCTGTAGTGATTTCATTTTGATCTTTTACAGTTCCATTTGTTCCAAAAATAGTTTGAAGCGTAAATTTATATCGATCTGGAGTAGCATCGCCTATGATATCTACGGGATTAAATATCGCAGCTTCTGGAGGCAATTTTTCTCTTAAAGTTTGAAGGATAGATTCTGAAAATGACGCAAATTTGAGTTTTTCACGTTCGAAAGCATCAGTTGCAACGATTCCCGGTCCACCTGCGTTTGTTATTATCGCAAAGGAATTATTTTTGGGTATTGGTTGATAAAGAAAGATTTCACCATAATCGAAAAGATCTTCTATAGCAGACGCTCTTATTACCCCACATTTTTCAAATGCTAAATTATAAGCGATATCAGCCCCTGCTAGGGCCCCTGTATGGCTTGATGCTGCCCTTGCTCCCGCTTCACTTACTCCCGCTTTTAATATCACCACAGGCTTTTTTCTCGTAGCTTTAGGAAGAACTTCCAGAAATCTTTCTCCATCTTTAATGCTTTCTAAATAACAAAGAATTACTTTTGTCTCATCATCATCTGCTAAATATTCAATGAAATCTACTGCTCCCATATCAGCCTTATTCCCTAGACTTATGTTGCAAGAAAAACCAAATGATTGATTCATTGAATAATCCATTATGCCCGTAAGCATGGCTCCGGATTGAGAAATAATTGCGATATTACCTTTCTTTGGTGTTTCTGCTGAAAAGGATCCATTATAATTTAGGTTAATAAAACCAAGGCAATTCGGTCCAATTATCCTCATGTCATAGGTTTGGGCAACCTTGATCAAGTTTTCTTCTCTTTCAATGCCCTCTCCCCCTATCTCTTTAAACCCGGCAGAAATGATAATTAATCCTTTGACCCCTTTTTCACCACACTCAATTGCAGAAGTAAGGACCAATTTACTCGGTATCACAAATATTGCAACATCAATCTCATCCTTCACGTCTAAAACACTCTTATATGCTCTCAAACCTGAGATTTTATCGGCGCGAGGATTAATCGGGTAAATTTTTCCTTTATATCCGGAGGAAATAATGTTGTTTAACACGGTATTTCCGACTTTACCAGACATTTCGCTTGCACCGATAACGGCAATAGATTGGGGATTGAAAAAAAATGAAATATCTTTATTTTTCGTGCCTGACATGAATGAGTTGATGTCACTATTATTTTGTTATCGATATTAGTTATATTTCTCAATTATTTTTTAAAGTTTTCATAATATTACATGTGAGGATACTTTATTATCAACTAAAAAAAA
>DXJM01000085.1 GCA_019057355.1 Promethearchaeota archaeon
CATTACCAATTTTTATTTAAAGGAGTGATAATCGTAGAAAAAAAATATATTGCTTATAAAGGTGTTTTTGAAGGAAAGATCAGAAAGCGGATGTCAATTGAACCTCGAGAAATGACCAATGCTGATGATTTGGTTGAAATTTTTAAAAATAAATTACCTGATGAAAAAGAAGGAATCCTTAAAATTTATCAGAGAGATTTGATCTCAGGATCTCTGACATTTGTCAAGAAAATTATGATATTTAACGACTTATTTATAACTCGAGAGGAATCAAATAGAGAAGAATGATACAATAACTTATTTTAACTTTACTTTTTTTATTATTTGCTCAAGAGATACTTTAAAATAGGAAAGAATAATATTATTTCCTAAAAAACTTAATATGATAAATATAAAAGAATGTCTAAAAATAAACTCAAGCCAGGAACTTACATATTTCCATTGCCTATAGTAATTGTGGGCGCAAAAATAGAAGATAAAGTAAATTTTATGACCGTTGCATGGTGTAGTGTAGTTGAAATTGACCCTCCAATGCTTTCAATCTCTGTGAGTAAAAATCATCATACCAACGTAGGAATAAGGAAAAATAAGACTTTCAGCGTTAATATTCCCTCCGAAGATTTGGTAAAAGCAACCGATTTCATAGGAATGAAATCAGGTGCAGAAATAGATAAGTCAACTATTTTTGAAGTATTTTATGGAGAGTTGCAGAATGCACCCATGATAATAGAAGCAGTTCTGAACATGGAATGCGAAGTTATGAATACAATAGATACTGGAAAGGGGCATGAAATATTCATTGGTCAAGTTATAAATGCTTATGCTGATAAAAAATATTTAACCAATGGTATTCCGGATATTAGTAAAATTAAACCCCTTATATACGCTACAGGTCAGAAGAGTTATTGGAAAGTTGGAGAAAAAATAGGTAATGCTTGGAATATTGGTCGCAATTATAGATAAAAATAAGATAACAAAAATTTAAATAAGTTCTTCTTTACTGTTATTTCGAGTGAATGGAAAAAATGAAGGTGCTCATTTTAAGTCATTTTGATGCCAAATTTGGTCCTAATATTTTCTTGATATCACCAGAAGCATCGGATAAGAAAGAGTTCGATCAAATTCCTTCATTGATGGACTTGTATTCTGAAGGATATTTCATGCATGTATTCGGTGATTATAAGAGCGCTAATTATATCTTTAATATTCCAAGCGAGAGAGGACGGGGAAAAGTAGAAACCCTTCTGATATCAATCGTCGTTGATATGAATAGTGATATCAATATTGAATTATCTAAAGAACTTTTAAAAGGTTATGTTAATGAATTTCAAGCAATCGAAGATGCTCATAGAGCTTTTTCTAGTGGAGAAAATGAATATTCTAATGCTAAGGATAAATTGAATGCAATCAAGAATTTATTTGATTCTTTTTATAATACTATTCCCAAGGAAAGTGTCATGTATGAACGTAAGGATGCAAAAATCCTTGTTTTCGGCCTTACACAAGCAGGAAAGACGACCATGATGAATAGTATCAAAAAAGAGATGTCAAACAGGACTCTTCCAACAACATATATTGATATATCAAAGATCTTGATTAATAATGTTTCGATATATGCTTATGACACACCCGGTCAGCTAAAATATCGTGATTTGTGGACACCCTATTTGAAAAATCAAGATGGTTTGGTGTTTGTACTAGATATTTTTGATAAGAAGCATTATGATGATGCTCGGAAGATATTACATAGTATTGTAGAGATGCCCGAAATGGACGGCTTGCCTTTATTGATGCTCTTCAATAAGGTTGATTTGGTTGAATTAGATATCGATTATTTGAAAAAAGAAATGAATATTGAAAGATTTTCAAATAGACCGCTCAAATGTTACTTAACTAGTGCTTTAAATAATAAAAATGTAGATAAGGCTTTTTTTTGGCTTTCTGAAAGATTAGGCGAGAGGTTATATCCCCCTCCTAAAACAGAATTAGGAATCCTCTTCTCTCAATGGGATGAGATGACAGGTCCTAATATAATTGCGATTCATCCTGAAGGTGCTTTTGAAGAACCTGATTTATTAGCTGTGAGATGTTTTTCAATTTCCCAATTTATTTTTGGAGGAAAGGAGTTCAAGAGAATCTCTGTTATTTTGCCGTTTCCTCATTTAAGAGCAAAAGCAGCCATTTATTTTGATGTTGTGGAAGATGACTCTGTTCGGGGAGGATATTTACCTCTCTCGCTTGTCATCTTTTATCACGAAAAATATCCAAGGGCAATCATAGACCAATTTAATAGTTTTATCTTTGAAAGATTTACTGATATAAAAAAAAATTATTTGGACAAGGAATCTGTTCACAATCAAATTAAAGCAATCCATGAAGAAATCTTAAAAAAATTGAAGGTAGTAGAACCGACGGTAAAAGCTTTAAGAATAGCAGAAATGCGCTATCAATCACTATTCATGACAGCTCGTGATGCTATTCTTATTATTGACCGCAAGTCTGGAATCATCGTAGATGCCAATAATCAAGCAGAAAAAATCATACAAAGACCACCAGAGATTATCATTGGAATGCATGTATCTCAACTTCAACTCGAAGGAGAAAAAGGTGATTTCACCCAAAAAATTAATGAACAACTTGAATTAGATTACGCACCCCCTCTTGAAATTAAAATAAAAAATCCTCGGGGTAAGGGGACTCCAGTTGAAGTTAATGCAAGTGAGATTCAAATGGGCAGCCAAAATTTAATTCAATGCATCATGAGAGATATCACAGAACGTAAATTATCAGAAATTAATCTAAGAAATTCCGAGAAAAGATATCGTCATCTCTTCAATAATTCACCTTTTACAATAATTCTCGTAAATTCAAAAGGAATGGTGGTGGACTGTAATCCTGTTGTAGAACAATTATTGGGATATCCAAGGGAAGAATTGATTTATAACAGGTTTGATCAACTTACTTTCATTCATCCAAAGTATTTATTAATGCTCCTAGAAGGGTTAAAAGATGCCCAAGTAAGTGGTGGAGAAACGTATACAATTCTTGATGCCATGCTCAATAAAAAGGATGGTACATCCATTTGGACTAACATACAATCCTCTCAAGTGCTTATATCTGAAGAAAAATACATGCAAATCTTAATTACGGATGTTACAAAACAAAAGGAAGCAGAGAATGCTTTGAGAGAGAGTCAACAACAATATCATAGACTCTATGATAGAGCAAATTTTTATAAAGAACTTTTTGCTCAGGACGTGAAAAATATCTTTAAAAAGATTCAATCTTCAATTCAATCATATAAAAATGACGAAGTAATACAAAATAAAAAAGAACCTATCGAAATTCTCGAACATATTCGAGAATATAGCATCAGTGGTTCAAAACTTGTCTCTAACGTTAGAAAACTTGCTTTGATCGAGGATGCCCAACTCTCCTTGGAAAGAATAGAGCTTACCTTGTTTTTAGATCGTGCCATTAAAAATATCCAATCAGGATTTCCAGATAAAAAAATTCACATTAAAATTTTTCCTCCGAATAAGAAATTTTATATCAGGGCAAATGAAATTCTATTAGATGTTTTCGATAATGTTCTTATAAATGTTATTGAATACAATCTATATCCTGAAATTAAGATTAATATCTTAATTACTCGTGAATATAAAGACCAAACTGAGCATTTGAGAATTGAATTCTCAGATAAAGGAGTTGACATGCATCAAGAACCATTAGAAGCAGGTTCGACTAAAAAAGAATTTCGAGGGATGCTATTAGGTTTAACGTTTGTCGATCAAATTATTTCAAGTTTGAATGGAGAGTTTATGGTGAAAGGATCTAATTTTGTCATTATTTTACCTGAAGCCAAGTGATTTTACTAAGTTTTCATTCATTAATTTTCCTCCTCATGAAACATTAAATTTCAGGATTGATAGGAAAAAACAGATTCAAAGTGTTCGAGATTAATTTTTTACATTCTTTTCAGGCTCATTCTCTATTATAGAGGATATAAGGAAACTTAATATTTAAATGAGGATTTACTAAGTTATCATGTTGAATTCCTTATTAGATTTACCTGTAATGATTATGTGCTTTATTTTTTGTATCGCCATCTTTATTCATGTTGTGAAAATATGGAATGACGAAAACAAGAATATTTATAAAAAGATTGATGAGATAGTGACAGGAATCTTATTATGTGCTTTAGGGGGTTATTATCCACTTTTTACACAAAAATTTGGAGCTAATTTATCTGGAATCGTATTCCATACTCTTAGAGAAGAATTGTCAATTTTAGGAATAATAGGAATTGTTGGCGTAATGCTTGGCATTTGTGCTTGGGGCATTTCGCATAAAATTAAATCAATCAGACATCCAGAACTGTTGAAGGATGTATATAATTATGATATATTTACTGAAAGGTTATTAAAAGAATATAAACTCGTGTTAAAAAGAAAGATCACGCATTTACTCCCTTTTGGAGTAATTGGTGTGATTATTCTGATATTTGCTGTTTTACAATTCACACCTATTTTTTCAAATAAGTGGCAAAATTATTCCTTATTTTTCATTGTCATTCTTGGAATGGATTTTGCTCTTACATTTCTGATTGGAGATCTCATACGATTGTTCGATTATTCTTATATGCCTCCATCAATAGGAGAATTATTTATAAAAGGATTAACACCTAATGAAATAGATACCTTTGCCAGTACTTCAATAATGGTGTTTGGTTTTGCACCTTTTCTTCTCCTTGAATTTCCTTTATTTTTAATAATTACCTTGATAACGTCAATAGGCGACGGAATGGCATCAATATTTGGAATTATTGCAACAAATAAGAATTTTAGACATGAATTTCCAAAAGGGAGCCATAAGTCGGTTGAAGGTTATATAGGAGGATTCCTATTTACATTCTTAAGCGTAATTTTTGCAGGATTATTTTCTAATTTTTTTGGATTTTCCGATTCTAGTGTTTGGACCATAAATCTACTCATCATTCTTGGATTAATGTTATCCCTCGTGACATTTTTCATTGATATAATCACGAGTAAAAGCATAAAATTATGCGATAATTATCTAAATCCACTCATATGTGGCTTAGTTGCGATGATATTTCTCATGATTATGGGAGTGCCCTTTTAATTTTTCAGAACAACTAATTCGTCAATTAATATGAGGAACTAAATTTTTTTGACCTCAATTTTGAAATAAGATAACCACGTGAGAGAAGTTGAATGCCGAATTGTTCTGAGTAATCTCTTGAAAAATCAGTCACGATATTGCATATCATGATACCCCCATCAACTTCAGCTGAATCAATACAGGCTTTATGTAACTGTCTTAATTGTGTAATTGATATTTCTCTCTTCCAATCTCGGATAAAAATCCCGAATAATGATTCTTCATTTTTCACAAAGGCATCGAAGTGCCAATATTTGCCAGACTTTCCTTTAATCTTTTGTGGAGTGTCTAAGACTTCATACTTTTGGGAAAAAACCATCTTGGTCAAGTCTTTTAAATCTTTCTCATATAACGACATGAAAACACGATTATTTTATTTGTAGAATATACTCTTTTTCCACTATATAAATATTATCTAAATAG
>DXJM01000086.1 GCA_019057355.1 Promethearchaeota archaeon
TATTGTCGTCTAACCATATGAACCCAGCAGTTAGAAAAACTTTGCCAGCACAAAGACGTTGCTTTTATAAATAAACAAAAAAGAGAGTAATCTAAGCTATTTCTTAGCTTCAATTTTTGCGCTCGCTATTTTGCCAGTGAACCCTTCAGAACCTACTTGAGAAATTTAAATTTGAATATCAATGACAAATCGAGCTAAATTTTCTTTTTTAGTTTGGTTTATCATCATTGTATCAAAACAATAGGTTTTGATTCCCATTTTTTCCACCTTAGATTTTAGAATTCTATCCCTATCATCTATTATGAAATGTCCTAAAAAATCCCTGTAAAATCTCGCAACGCCAATACAAGATATATCTAAGTTAAAAAATTTCATTAATTGTCCTGCCGGACCTTTAACGGCCATTCCATGAATTATCGGGCTTATTCCAATCACCTTGTTCTTGACATTTATTAAAGCCTCCCGAATTCCTTGAACCTGAAGGATGGTACCAATTGAAACGAGCGGATTTGATGGGCAAATAATAATTCTTTCAGCATTTTTAATAAGTTCTAACACTTTTTTTGTAGCTCTTGCCTTCCCGGTACCCCGAAATGTTATATCAAGAATCTCCGGCTCGCAACATTCCTTAATGTAATACTCCTCGAAATGCATTGATTTTTTTGGAGTTTTAATATATGTTTCAAAAGGTTCATTGCACATTGGAATTATTTCGGCATGAACACCTAATTTTTCTGAAATTCTTTTTGTTATTTCATCTTTTTTATATCCTTGCTTCCATAAGTCAGTTCGATAAATATGAATTGCTAAATCTTTATCTCCTGCATTAAACCATCCAGTGCTGTAAAACTTTTTTAAAATGCTCAGGCAATTAAAAGTTTCATCTTTAAATCCCCAACCCTTTTCTTCATCAATACAGTCGGCTAAAGTATATGTTATTATATCCAGATCTGGACAAATTTTAAGACCAAATAATTCAATATCATCTCCCGTATTCACAATTATTTTTAATAACTTTTGGTTGATAATACTTGCCAGTCCTTTAATGAATTTGGCTGCGCCAACTCCTCCTGCAAGCAATAAAAAAAATTTTTCAACCATATTTCCGTAATTTATCGTTTAATTATACCTTAAATATTATTTCTGACAATCCCTTTCGAGCTGGAAGTTTTTGTTCCTTTAAGGGATACCCTATTGTTATAAAAGCCATGGGAATAAAATTTTCAGGTAGATTTAGGGTTTTTTTTACAATTTCTTTTGAGAAAAGAGGTGCAGAATACCAACATGCCGCTAAACCATTTACTTCTAATGCTAAAAGAAAATACATGATTGAAGCACTCACGCTTTGCACGCCTAAAATGAATTCATTCTCTGACCTCTCCTTATCGGAATAATTTTCTAAATCCCCTGTATCTGCACATGATAATATCAAGCATGGTGCTTGTAAAAATTGGACTCTCGTTTTGTTTATCTTGTTTTCTATGAACTCTTCATTCTTAAGGTCATTTCTCAAGTCATTTCTCAGCTTTTCATTTATTTTTTCTATTAATTCTAATCTCTTTTGGGGGTCATCTAAAAAAATATATCTCCATAATTGTGAATTATGTGCACTAGGTGCCCATCTAGCGATATCAATACAATTCTCGATAATCCTTTTTTCGATTTCCTTGGAAATAAAGTCTAATTTATAGCTACGTCGTTTTTTGAGTAGATAAATAAAATTCTCGAGGAAATTTTTGTTTCTGAATAGGTCATCATCCTTATTTCTCAATATGGCATTAATTGATGCATTTTCTGTAACATCAAATCCATATCCCCTTATTAAAACGATCGGAATTCCTTCATTGGCTTCACCCATTACTAATTGTGCTGCTGATGCCAAATTATCTGCTTGACCTATTATCGTACTTTGTAATTCATGACCAAATAAATCAAAAGCTCCTCGCTTGTCTATAACAGGATGTATTCCTGAAATTCCTAATGCAACTCCTATTGCTCCTTCTCTAAAAGGTCTACCAAACGAATCTGTAATTATTATAGCTATTTCTTTATTTGTTGCCTTTTTAAGAGCATCACGAATTTTCTTGGCTTCTAAATCTGAATTTTCTGGGAGTAAACTAATAGTATCTTCTCCTTCTATATTTGATTTGTCTATCCCTGAGTTAGCACATATAAAACCTTGCTTGGTTTCTGTAATCAAGACATGTTCTGCTTTTATAACTTCTTTTGACTCATCTAATATTGCTTGAATGTGTTCGGGTGTTTTTGTAGATATGTTTTTACTCCTGGCTTTTTGGGCAATTATATTAAAAATAGATAACGCCCTCCCACTCGGTTTGATCCCTTTTAAATTCCGTAACCTCCCTAAACTCTTAGATATTATGGTTTGAGCTATCAAGAGAATGTCCCCATTGTTTAAATCGATTTTATTAGAATTTAATGCCTGTAAAATAACCTTTGAAAGGTCCTCTCCTGGTTTTATCAGAGGCACTCCTTGAAGTCCGATAACCTCTATTTTATTTTGCATTACGTGATCCTTTTTTGTGATAATTAAAATTATTCTAATTTATATATTTAAATATCCTTTCATATCTGAAGACTTTGATTCAGTAATATCGTTATATTCTTTTGGAATGGCACAACAAGCAGAATAAAACTTGAAATTAATTTCAGGATTTACTTTTTTCAACCATTTTAACGTGGTTTTTGAAGGAATTTCAATTCGAGTAATACCTGCCTTAATCGCAAGCTTTTCTATGTCAATTCTAATATCTTCACGAGGTCTCATGCAACCTAATGAAATTTCAGTATCGGGAAAAATAAAACGAATTGTTGCAATAACCTTCGCAATATCCTCGGGAGTTGGTCTTTTAAATGGAATTTGCGTTCTTTTTGGTGGAATTAATGCGATTAGGACAATCAAGGAAGGATTTATATTTTTTTCCTTGATGAATTTAATTGATTCTAATTCTTTATGGAGTTCTCCATGATACAAGCCAATACATATATGAGGAACAATGTTTAAATTATATTTCTTTAATAAATCAACTGCTCGTTCATAATCACTTAGATTCTTATCTAAATGGTAAATATCTCTCACAATCTCTTCATCCATATTTATATCAAAAGATATTACATCAACATTAGCTTCAGCTAATTTTTTAGCAGTGGTTTCATTTAATAAACCAGTATGGGTGTTAATAATCAAACTTGTCTTCGTCTTTACTTCTTTAATAGTATCTAAATAATTTATTAATGGAACTGAGCCATCTGAATCACATCCTCCAGAAAGTAAAGCTCCCGTACCGCCATTTTTTGATAGTTCTAATAGGAAATCTCTTAGTTCTTTATTATTTAATACGCGTTTCATTCCCTTCAAATACTTTTTATCACAATGAGCACAATTTAAGGAACATTCGTTTCCCGTAATACTTATGGCCGGAAACCTCTTATTTGGTATGTAAATTTTTAAGATATTTTGAAAATTTCTGAGCTTAATTTCATTAGCAAGGTGTAAAAATGGTTTTAACTTATTTTTATTTAGTTTAAGAAAGGTTTCATATTCAGCCCAACCTGCTTTACCTTCTTTTATATCCTGCAATAATTGCCCGATATTATTCATATTTTCTTAACCATTTATCATCTGAATATCTTTTCTTGATTATATCTCTTGCTGATTGTAATTCATAGTCAGAAAAGGAACTTTCACTCAACTTAATTTTCAAGATTTTTTCAAATCCTTTTATTAAAGCTCCTAAAAATCGTTCTTCGTTATAATTCGCTATGAATTCTTTGATTCCTATACATTTAGCACGTACGGAACTTACCATGCGTGATTTGCTAACTCCGTGAGGTGCTTTTAAGACCGAATACATGAGATCGGGATCAAGCTCTAATAATATAGTTCCATGTTGAAGAAGATGTCCTTTTTTTCTAATTTGCGCATTTCCTGATATTTTTTTCCCTTTTAAAAACAATGCGGGGCAATGAATAACCCCCTTTTCTGGTTCTAATCCATATAGAGCCAAACCTTCTATAATTCCTTGAGTAATGATTTCAAATTGCTCCAAAACCTTTACAGCATTCAAGTTTTCCAAAAAGGCTAAAGGGCATGCTAATGAATAAGTAATTTCCCTTTCCTTGTCATGAAATACTGCACCTCCTCCTGTAATGCGTCTCACGATATTGAATCCTTTTTCCTTAACACTTTCAACATCCACTTCATCTGATAAACTCTGATTTCTGCCAATATTTATTGTTGATGGATTCCATTTAAAAAAGCGTATAGTGCTTGGGGATTTTTTTTCTATTACTGCTTTTAAAATGGCCTCATCTAATGCCATATTCCAATAACCATTTCTAATTTCGAGGGGTAATAATCTCCAATGTTCTATTGTAAGCACCTTAGTTTTTAATCTGCAAAATTTACTAATAATTTGAAAATTTCCTCTTTTTCTCTGGTTATTAAATTTCTGGGATAATTGTATATGGGTCCAGAGGGTCGAGAAGTATAATATGGGCGATTACATCCCGGACATCCTGAGGTAATGAAAGGATTGCTCATTTCAACATAATTTCTCAATGCCACTTTAGAAATGTCAAATTTGAGTAACTTTCCTGTTTTATCAAAATGAAAGTCGTGATAGGTTTTGATATTATTGACAATTAAATATCGACCTAACTGTATCTTTCTAAAATCAAGAATGGGGGGTTGCTTCATGTTTTCAAATTTTGTTCCCTTTATCGGTGTAAATGCAAATAGAGACACCGTTATTGACATGTCATGGAGGTCTTGTATTCTCTCTAATAATTCTTCATGGGATTCCCCAAATCCGACAATAAGATGAGTGCTTACAAAACCCTTCGAAAATACGTCCAATGCGTCTTTCAAGCACTTATAATGAATCTCCCATTTATATGGACCATTAACATCTTTTCCTTTAACTTTATTAAAAATTTCAGGAGTGGCACCATCCAAGGAGATTCCTATTGTATTTATTCCTACGGCTTTTAGTTCTTTCATTTTCTCCTTCGTTAAGGGAGGGATTGCCGTTGAAATTGGATTTTTAAAAACCCCTCGTATTTTACTAGTAATCTCAACAATATCTCGAAAATTTTCAGGATAATTTAAGGTCTGAACACATGCTCTCTGAAATTGTTGTTCGATAGGCATATTTTTCAATCTGCTAAGGACCTCCTTCAAGGGAAAAACAGGCCAAGTCACCCTTGAAAGTTTTTCTGTAGAACTATCAGAACCTCTTGCTTGGGGGCAAAATCCACAGTTCGCGAAACAATGTCCCTCTTTATAAGTCATTAAATAACAAGTTGTGGGCATATCTTTTAGTATTATCGAGGTAGTAAGTTTTAAAACTGATGCACTACCAATGGAAACGCGAATTTTTTCGATAACCATCACTAGTTCCTAGATTTCAATTAAGATAAGTTTTTTTCTTACATTTCATAAAATAAAGATATGAATATCATCTTTGTCTTTGTTTTTGAACTTTACAAAAGATTTACTAAAATAAAAAATATTGGAGGTATTGAAACAAATACCATTGATATAATCAAAGAATTACAGTTAAAAGGACATAATATCTGGATACCAGAAAATGAACCTAAGGAACCTGAATGGGTTAAAAACGGCGATGTCGATATCATTGCAGCATCTACCTTCGATCCCTTAACTTATTTTAAGGTTTCAAAATATAAAAAACGATTTAAAAAAACTGCTGCTGTTGTGAAGCACGCACACACGACTCTTGAGGACATGGTAGGGAATATCTTCCCTGATAAACCATTCTTTAATAAAATATTAGAATTATGGTTGAGAGTTCAGTATGGTCCTGCTCATTTACTCATTACTCCAAGTAATTACTCTAAGCAATGCTTGTTAAGGATGCAAAGATCAATGACGTATCCTATTCATGTGGTTAGTAATGGCATACGCCTGGAAAAATTCAGAGAAGAAATTGATTTAGGAACTAATTTTAGAAATTTTTTGAAAGAGAATTATGAAATTCCATTTGATGCAACTATCATTATTAATGTAGGACTAAGCTGGAAAAAAAAAGGTGTCGATACTTTTAGCAAAATAGCTAAAGCCCTACCAAATTACTATTTCATTTGGGTAGGTCCAATCAATAAAAATCCAGACATTGATGAGGCATTAAAATTGAAGAATGTTATATTTACAGGATTCTATGATGATATACGAGAGCCATATTACGGAGCAGATTTATTTTTAAATACATCAAGAGTAGAAAATCAAGGCATACCTCTAATAGAAGCGGCGGTATGCGGACTTCCAATTATTGCAATGAATTTACCCGCTTATGATTGGGTCGAACATGATATAAGTTGCTATAAAGCTGAAAAAATTGAAGATTTCATCGACGGTATCCAGAAAATTGTTAATAATAAAGAATTCAGAAATAAAATTACCAATAATGCTCAAAAGAAAGCAATTGAGCTTCATGATTTCAATAAAATAGGTAAAAAAGTTGAGGATCTATATATAAGAGCACTAAAGCTTAAAAAAGCGAAAGACAAAATACTTAGATCAAGGTAATCAAGTTGTGGCAATGCCATTATTCAATTATAATGTCTTTCATTGTAAAATCCAATAACAATTTTTATTTTTTTAACAATTAATAATCCTACGGAATGATAAAATGAATTTTTAATTTTTACATTCACTTCAAATAAATTCAACTCTTTTCAGAACGAAAGTTGTGTGCCTCAATATCTAAAACTATTAAATATTAAAAAAAAGTTATCCCAGCCGAACCTATTCTTATTCTCTAAAATTGATGGAAATTTAAAAATCTTTCATTTTTGGCGGATAAATGTTGTCTCTATCCCATATTAAATTATGTTGGATTCTATAGAATAATTGTCCCCAGTAAAAACTATGAATATTTTACCATTTTTGCAAGGGAAAGCTAAATCTCATCGTATAATGGGGTCACTTGATTTTTAACAAAATTCAAGGTAGGATAGAAACGATTTTCGTCGGATTATTATTAAAGATTTTTTAATTTCAGTCAAATATGAAAGATTAAAAATATACTTACCTGAAATAGGGGATAAATTATGTAGGATTAAAAGAATTATATATATTCTGGATACCTGTTTTGTACATACTAATGATTAATAATTGATTGTAATAGACTATTCTTTTTAATCAAAAACAAAA
>DXJM01000087.1 GCA_019057355.1 Promethearchaeota archaeon
ATGACACTACTATTCATTTCTTCAAGGATTTGCTTAATTTTTGGATCGTTCTGTGCATCTCCTTCAAAGTCCATGAGAAAGATATATTCCCATCTACCTTTTCTTCTCGGTCGGGATTCAATTTTTAATAAATTAACATTTCCTTCAGCGAAGAGTCTTAAAACATTGAATAATGCTCCAGGAGTATGCTTCGTGACATATATAATCGAACTTTTTATCCTCTCAGCTTTAACCTTATTTTTTTCCTTAGAAATGATTAGAAACCGGGTATAGTTTTGAGGATTATCCTCAATATTCGAATTCAAGATTTTTAAATTGAATATCTCACTTGCGATTCTTGCACCAATTGCGGCACTTGCTTCATCGTTCAATTCTTTAACCAACCTAACAGCTTCAGCAGTAGAACTCGTGTTTATTATATTCACGTTGGGAAGATTCGCTTTTAACCATGATCGTGCCTGAGCAAATCCTTGTGGATGAGAATATACATTTTTTATTTTTGAGAGGTTTGATCCTTCTTTTCCTATCAAGTTTTGCACGATTCTCAATTCAACCTCTCCATAAATACTTAAATTTTTTTCAATTAGGAGGTCTAAGGTATCTCTCACGGTTCCTTGAAGGCTATTTTCAATGGGAACTACTCCAAATTCTAAAACATCCTTTTCAATACCTTCAAATACTTGAAGAATATCCTTAAGGGCTATAAACTCTGAACCTGCTTTTGGAAAATAATCCAACGCGGCTTGGTGAGTGAAAGTCCCCATTGGTCCTAAATATCCAATTTTAACAATGGATCCTTGTATGTCCTTGCATGCGCCCATAATTTCTTTCCATATTGCTTCAATATGAGAAGGTTTCAATTTTGATGGCTTATTTTTTACGTGTTCAATAACTTCTGCTTCTCTATGAGGTTGATAAACCTCAAGGTTGAGCATTTTTTTAATCTCTCCAATCTTAGATGAAAGATTTGCACGTTTATTTAAAAGGTCAAAAATTTCATAATCAATTTTTAATATCTCTTTTCTTTTTTCCTTTAGATCTATCCTTTTTTTTTTCTCTTCGGTCATGGCTCTTCATTTAAAATCGAGAATTATAAATATATTTAAAATAAATCTTGTAAGTTTAATTCTAATGCCGCTACAGGGAATTCTAATTTAAAATTTATCAGTATTTCAGGGTGAATTTCTCCAATTTCCCCTATCTTTTTTCCTTTCCAAAATATTTCTCCATAACGATTATTAATGTAGGTGAGATTATTTCCAGGTTTGATAATAATATTCTCATATTCCCCTAAAGCAGTCATGATAAAATCGAGAGTTGATCTTATTTCTGTAAAATTCGCATCATCATGATACGTAACCGCAGACAAGTGGAGCGTTCTAATTGCTCCCGTTTCTTCTTTTGGTGCTAGCAATATGATATCCCCCACCTCAAAAATCTTGATTGGTTTTTCCTCGGAACGATTAAAAAGTAAAGTTTCCATCAATTTTGGGAGAATTTGGGTTCGTGTGGTATCATATTCTTTTGATATGGGATTTATAATTTGTACTACCTTTTTTTCTTCGTGCTCTTGCCTCATGTAATCATAATGCTTTTCGGAGTTGGTTAAAATGAAATTTAAAACCTCTAAATATCCCGCTCCGATCATTATCATTCTTATCTTGTTTGAAAAATCTTGGATTGGATGGTATTGTCCGATACATCCTTCTCTAATCGTTAGTGGTAAATTAGAATAACCGTATCCAATAGCACATTCTTCGGTAAAATCAACAGGATGGATCATGTCTCCTCTATAAGCAGGCACCCATACATCCAAGTAACCCTTTTTAGGTGATTTTTTGGCATCCATTCTAACCTTCTGGAAACACTTGATCATGTCACTTTCCTTTAAATTTAACCCGATATAATTATTAACATAATCAACCGATACCTCCCATTTCAAGGATTCTAAATTTGGCGTGATTAAGCTCTCACCATTAGGATAATTAACAACAACGCTTTCGATTTTAGCTCCCGTATCCGCTAACATTGTAGAAAGAATGTTTAATGCCAAACTTACCGCCTTGAGATCTGTCCCCGTAAGATCAAGGAATAAATTCCTTGTAGAATCAGTTACGGTTGTGAGAATTCCGTTGATAATTGGTGGAAATGAAATTACTTGATCATTACAATCAATTAAAAGGGGATATAGGGACTTTCCCTCTAAAATATGAGCATATTCCTTGCCTTTATCATGATACTTTAAAATCTCTTCCAAATTCATGGGATCTCCATCTCCATGTAATGGAATAAAACTAATAGAATCTGGTTTTACCGCAACATATCTAAAGGGCGTTTTAATTTTGTCAAGGTCATGAACTCCAATTGCAACTTTCTTTCTATCACGTCCAACAGCCCAATGCAATTGTTCTTGGATGTTCATGAGGGTCCCAACTTCATCCTCGTCTAAATCAATATCCCTAACGACACCACAGACGATAAATGGTCTTACGGTGTTTACGCTATCATCCACGTTCATTTGAACTTCCCCATCATTTATAACATATTTAGGAACACCTAGTTCAATCTCATAATATCCCTTGAGTGCACGGGCAATTCCTTCAGGGCTTGAAAAATCTGGTCTATTTGGATTGTATTCAACTTTGATTGTATTCTCTTCTACGTTAATATCTTCCACATCCAAACTAATCCATTGTAAATCATATTCCAAACCTTCAATGGTCAATTCTTTTCCAATTAACCGTTCTAATCGGTTAACATTCAAATCTAAAGTAGGCATGTTGTGTATTCACCTAGTATGATTCTTGCCTTAACCATTTTATTGGATTTATATATAAATCTCTGATATCATTCCGTCTAAATTTTAACATTGCCAGTCTTTCAAGACCTAGCCCCCAAGCAAGTACTCTCATAGGATTCTTTATGCCCCATGGATACGTGACTTCGGGTCGAAATATCCCCGAACCCCCCATTTCTAACCAAGAACCTAATTTATCGTAATATACTGAGATTTCCATGCTTGGCTCAGTATAAGGAAAGAATCCTGGACGAGTAATTACTTTCTGAAATCCCATTTTCTTATAAAACTCTGTTATGATCCCCTTTAAATCACACAGAGATACGTTTTCTCCAATCACTATCCCTTCAATTTGAGTAAATTCTGCCAAATGAGATTTATCAAGCTTCTCATTTCTAAAGACTCGATCTATTGAAAATACCTTTATTGGCGGCACTTCATTATTCTCATAAAATTGGGCTAAACGTCTTATGGTTGTTGCTGTAGTATGAGTTCTTAATAAGGTTCTTTTGGCAATCTGTTCATCCCATTCATATCCCCATCCTAACGAGCCACTCTCTCCTCCATTTTCATGAGTGTCTTTTACTGCTTTCACTCGATCTTTTTTAGGTAATTTCGCCATCTTTGGATTCTTCAAATAGAAGGTATCGTGCATTTCTCTTGCAGGATGGTCTTGAGGTTGGAACAGTGCATCAAAATTAAAAAATGCGCTTTCAATGATTGGTCCTCTTATTTCCGTAAATCCCAATGAAATAAATATTTCTCTAATTTCATTTATTAAGTATACGACGGGATGTATCTTTCCCCCCTTCAATAATGGTCCTGGTTTCGTTACATCAAAAGGTTTGAATTCATAATCTTTCCAAGTTCCAGAGCTTATCATTTCAGTGGTTATTTTACTTACTTGTTTTAATTCCTCAATTTTTAAGATATCAATTCGTTTACCCTTTTCAGTTAAAAATAGTACCCTTCGAGTCTTTTTCTCTCTTTTCATTAGTTTCCTTTTATTTAATAAATTAAACTGGATTATCTCTTCTTTAGATAGTTGTGAAAAATCTCTAATCTCTTTTTTTTTGAATGTTTTTAGGAATTTCTCTAATTCGGTATCTGGTGGAAATGTCTCAGTAATTACAAAGAGTGTATTTTCACCCGTGGCATTACTGGTTGAAATCCAGCGATTCTTTTTCATGTTATTTATCCCAACATAGAAAATTTTATCATCTAATGACTTTAATTGCTTTTTTAACTCTTCTAAGCTAATTTCTTTTATATTCTTTTTAGCTAAATAGGTGAGAATTTGACGTTCAGGCAATTGATTTTTTATATAATTTACACCTTCTTCGTTCATGGAGATTTGATCGACATCTTGTTCTTTAAAATCTGCCAATTCATGATCTTTCAAATCATTTATCGCAGACATTAACACGATATAATCAATATTTAATTCTCGTGCTAAATCTGATGCTAGACAATCTCCATCTTTTTCTTGCAGTACTTTTAAAATCGAAATAACTTGCGTCTTTAGTCTGAGTTTCATGATAAAAATAACGTTTTTTTTTAATCGGTTCTATATTTGTTCTAAAACTGTAATTTATTTAAATTTTTTTACCTTAAAATCACTTCAATTTACCCAATCTTGAAATAGGATGATACAATTAATCTTAATTTCTACTAGAGTTCTAAATGATTTAATTAGTCGTAAAAATCCGAAGCCAAGAGAATATACCTTGAAAAGTCATTCCCTTGGCAAGATAAAAAATTTAAAAATCAATAAATCGTAATTTTGCTTTCTCGTGAACCTTACATTGTTTTTTATTATTTTCATGTTTATTTCTACTAAAGCTTCTTTACGATTTTAAATGATATAAATTAGAATCTCTAAAAAATTTTTCTATTTCACTTTCTTATCAGGAGACTCTTGAGTTAAAAGTTCTTGTTTTTTTCGTTTTTTCGCTTGTTTTTTTAACTTGACAGAATAAATTTGTTCAACCTGCATTGAACTATTACATTTTTCACAATATCCTACGGATTTATATACAAAATCTCCAGGTAAGTGATTTCTTACTTTAATCGTGCCACATTCTTTACATTTTAATATCGTTAACGTTTGTTTTTCTGGTTCTCTTGGCTCTGATTGAACTTGAATTATAGAGGTTCCAAAACATATTAACGCGAATCCAATGAGAAAATTTAGGACATGATATCCCGGAAAAATACCAATATAAATGATCAGAGCACCTACCACGATCAATAAAATTACGAAAAGAGTTTTTAAAATTGGTTTTAGACTCACTCGTTTCGTCAGGATTTCTTCCTCATCTTCTTCCTCAATCAAAAATGGTCCTCTCCATTGTCGTCTCCTAAATAATATACAAATATAAGAAATAAATTTTTTATTACTATAGTAGATAAAAAAATTTATGGATTCCTTGAAAAAGATTCTTTAAACTAAAAGAAAAAAATTCAAAAAAATCTTCTTTTTTTATTTATTATTGAACTGGAAAGATAGAAGATACACGATAGTCAAAATAAAAAAAAATGTATGGCACCCAACAAGCTGATCCGCTTAGTTTGATATTGAATTTAATGTTTTTTATGCTCATTTTTATATCGATGTTTTATGGCCAAAAGTTACAGGGTTTCATTGCCTCCAATCAAATAAAAACAGCATTGGATAAGCTAAAAAAATGGGATGATGAATGCAAGCAGATCTTGGTAGAAAAATACAAGGAATTTGCTGATAAAAAGGAAACTACAAAAGATTTGATGATAAAATTAGAAGAATTCATGACTTTTATTGAAATAATGCCCGTCAATATTGATCCATATGGTATCATTCCAAAAATAGACCATATTATGAATATACGGGAAAATAGATTTGAAGAAGAAGTGAAACGCTTGGCTCCAAATGCAGATACCATTCAAAGGAGCAATTTAGAGAATCTCATTGAAGCTGCGATGGCTGTTAATTACATCTATCGATTGATTAAGCATTATCTTATCTTGGGAAAAAAATCTAAGTCAATGATATTGCTAATGCAAATTGCAATGCAACTGAACATGGTTCTAAGCATGGCTAAATCCTATTATTATGCAACTAAAGCATTTTCAGAAGGAAGTCCTATAGGTGATGCTCTTGGACCAATGGTTGCAGGGCAGTTTATTCGAGATATTACTCGAGATGAAATAGAAGCCATTGAAATTGCCCGAGATACTATTTACCAAGTGGTTGAATTTGAAGAGAGGATAATCTATGTTGTTAGGGCAAAAGGTCCGGGAGGTACTGTTGGAAAACCAGGAAGAGCAATTAAAAAACTAGTTGAAGAACACGGTGATTCTATATCAAGAATAATAATGATCGATGCCGGATTAAAATTATCTGGAGACAAGACTGGTTCAATAGCAATTGGCGTTGGCGCTGCAATAGGCGGTATTGGAGTTGAAAAATCATTTATCGAAGACTCCTCCACAAGCAAAGGTATTCCAATCGATGCTTTCATTTGTAAACAATCACTCGAAGATGCAATTACCACGATGAAACGTTCTATAACACAATCCGTGCCCTTCATCGTTGAAAAAATTAAAATGGCCATTAGAAAAAGGACTGAAAAGGGTAGTAAGGTTATCGTAGCGGGTATTGGAAATACCATTGGAATTGGGATCTAAATTTTTTAGAGAACCATATAAAATTTAACTTTCCTACTACTTTTTATGTTAATATAATGTCAAAAAATGTTAAAGATCTTCGCTCATTAAAACAAAAAAAATCATTTTTTTTTGATTTAGATGGAACTATCTATTTAGGGAATAAATTATTTCCAGGAATTCTTGAATTAATCGACACGCTAAAGAATAAAAACAAGAATTTTTACTTTTTATCGAATAATTCAAGTAAATCAACTTCAGATTATCTTAAGAAATTAAAAAGCTTAAATTTGGACGTATCTCTTGAAAATATCATTCTTTCCCAACATCCTACCATGGACTACCTTAAAAATCAAGGATATAGGAAGATATTTCTGATGGGAAACCAGTCTCTTAAAGAAGAGTTTGAAAATGAGGGATTTCAATTAACAGAAGAAACTCCTGAAATAATAGTCCTTGCCTTTGATCAAGAATTAACATACGACAGACTTTCTAAAGCTACTCGATTCCTTTTCATGAATTTTCCTTATATAGCCACTCATTTAGATGATAGGTGTCCTACTGAAGAGGGTTACATACCTGATGCCGGCGGGATAGCGTGTTTACTGTATAAAACTACTGAAAGAATGCCAAGAGTGTTTGGAAAACCTAATAAAGAGATGATTTTATTTAAATTACACCAAACAGGAATATCCCCTGAAGATGCGGTAATGTTTGGAGATCGACTTTATACTGATATAAAAATGGGAATAAATGCAGGAATTACATCTTGCTTGGTATTATCCGGAGAATCTACACTAAAAATGGTGGAGGAAAGTGAAAATAAACCAGACTTAATAATTGATGGAGTTTGGGATTTACTAGACGTTCTTTAACGCTTGACATGTCGATGTTAATTAATCAATTAGTTGTACCTTAAATTACTATTACTAGAGAAAGAACAATGGTATTGAATATTGAAGAAAAAATGGCTCTCCTGAAGCAAGTAGGAGAAGAAATAATTGAAGAAGATGAATTAAGGCAGATGTTAATATGGAAGGGCAAACATAAAAAAGAAATATATGCATACGATGGATTTGAGCCTTCTGGGACGATTCATATCGCTCAAGGGCTCTTGAGGGCTATAAATGTCAATAAGCTAATTAAAGCAGGAATCAAGTTCAAATTTTTAGTTGCCGATTGGCATGCTGCAGCAAATCAAAAATTTGGGGGCGATCTAGAGAAAATTAAAGAAGTTGGCGATACTTTTATCGAAGTATGGAAAGCATGTGATATGGATTTGAGCAATGTAGAATTCTTGTATGCTTCTGAAATAGTTAAAGATCCATCTTATTGGGAACTAGTTTTAAAAATCTCGATTAATAGCACTTTAAAGAGAGTTAAACGATGCACGCAGATAATGGGTAGAAATGCGTCAGATTCATTATATGCTTCACAAATACTCTATCCCTTGATGCAAGCTGCGGATATTTTTTATCTTAACGTGGATATCTGCCAATTAGGTCTTGATCAAAGAAAAGTAAACATGCTCGCAAGGGAAGTTGCTAAAGCACTTGATAGACCAAAACCAATATCCATTCATCATCACATGCTTATGGGATTGAACAAGCCTCCCGATAGCATTTTATCTGGAGTTGATAGAGTTATTGAGCTTAAAATGTCGAAGTCTCATCCAGATTCCGCAATATTCATGCTTGATTCTTACGATGATATTAAGCGCAAAATTAATAAGGCATATTGCCCCCAAAGCATAATAGTGGAAAACCCGATCCTCGAATACTGTAAATATATCATTTTCGAAAGGTTTAATGAATTTTCCTTAAAAAGACCTGAAAAATATGGGGGAAATGTTGATTATTTATCTTATAGCGAACTTGAAAAGGATTATATTGAAGCAAAATTAAAACCTCCCGATTTAAAACCAGCTGTAATTAATTATATAGACCAATTAATTGAACCAATAAGAAATCAATTCAAATAACCTAAAATATAATATAAAAGAAAAATAATCATCAATGATCATGGTTAAAATTCTTGTATTAGGAGACACTCACATTCCTCGAAGATCTAGTGCCCTTCCTGAGCAATTTATTCATAAGATATATGAGTTATCCGCAATCTCTAAATTTGATTTTGTTTTATTCACTGGAGATATAATAGAGGCACCAAACTTGATTAAATTTTTAAAATCAAGGGCTACAAAAGGTTTTTATCGCGTTTTAGGAAACATGGATTTTTATAGCGGAAATATAGATGCTCCTATATATAAAAAATTGCAATTCAATACCTCAGATGATAAAAATCTGGTTATCGGACTAACACACGGGGCTCAAGTTGAACCAAGAGGTGATCAATTTGAATTAGAAGCTTTTGCACATGAAAAGGAATGTAATATTTTAATATCCGGACATACCCATAAGGAAGATGTTTTTCTATCTGAAAACTGCGTCTTGCTCATGAATCCTGGAAGCGCAACAGGTGCATGGAGTTTTTTAGCAACTGAAACTCCCTCATTTATAGTAATTAACTTGACTAAAAATAATCAGGATATCAATCTTTCATTGTTCCAGTTAAGAAAAAATGAAAGAGAAATGAGAGAAACATTTTTTCGTTTCAAATTTGCCAAGGGAAAAGTATTAAGAGCTATATGAATTTATACAAAAAATATTTATTTTTTGATACTTTTTTTTTTTGATAAAAAAATGTCTGAAGTTCACTTTGATAAAGAAAAAGGATCTCAAATAAAGTTATTCACTCCTGGACCGGTTGAAGTCCCGGAGCGAGTATTGAATGAGCTATCGAAACCGAATGACACGCACAGGTCAAAACCATATTCTGAAATGCACCAGATGGCAGTTGAGGGGCTTCAGAAAATATTATTTACAAAAAATGAATGCCTTCTTTTCACTTCAAGTGCAACAGGAATAATGGAAGCGTGTGTAAGGAACCTCATCAAAGATGATGAAAAAGCACTGTTTATGTCAATAGGAGATTTTGGTAACCGATGGCATAAAATAGGCATTGCAAATGGTAAGATTTCTTCAAAAAAAGAAATAGAATGGGGTACCGCTGTAAAATCCGACATTCTTCAGGAAGAATTATCAAAAGACAAGTATTCCGTGATTTTTCTTCAATCTTGTGAAACCTCTACAGGTGTTTACAATCCAATTGATGAGCTCGTTCCTATTATAAAGGATTATGGAGCATTAGCTTGTATTGATGCGACTTCTTCGATGGCGGGAATAAAAATTGAAGTAGACAAGTTGGGTATTGATGTTTGCTTAGCCTCGGTTCAAAAATGTTTTGCCTTACCTCCGGGATTAGCAGTTGCTTCTGTATCTGATGCTGCAATTGAAAAGACCACGCAAGTAAAAAATAGAGGGTTATATTTTGATTTCAGTGAGCTTCAAAAGAAAAATAAGGTGAATCAAAGTCCAAACACGCCACCTATTCCTCAAATTAGGGCAATGGTCGCGCAATTAGATTATATACTCAACCAGGAAGGATTAGAAAACAGGTTTAAGAGACACGCACAACTAGGTAAGAGAACTAGAATTTGGGCTCGTGAACTAAATCTTGAAATGTTTCCTGAAAAAGGATATGAATCCGACACGGTATCAACTATAAAAAACACGCTTGACATTGATGTAAAGGAAATGCTCAAATTATTGCTAGCTAAAGGATATAGAATAGTTAATGGATACGGTTCTCTTGTGGATAAAACGTTTAGAATTGGGCATATGGGCGAAATCACGGTTCGAGATCTGGAAAAAATGCTCATAGCTCTTTCTGATATTCTTGCAAAATTGCAATTGGAGAAATTATCTTGATATATTTTATTTCAATCATTTAGTTCTTCTTATAATTGGAAAGCTATCTCACTTTTTTTTACACTTTCACTTACCGATCAAAATAACTTTTGATTCATTTGCCCTGCCCACACTAGTCTTATTCAGATTAATAGGTGGATTAATTAATCCAAGACCCGAAATTTATACTATTTTTAATATAAAGGAAATTCAACGAGTTAATAATAAACTTGCAGGGAGAGATATCAAAAAAGGAACGCCTGATCTTAAAAAAGATATAAAATATTC
>DXJM01000088.1 GCA_019057355.1 Promethearchaeota archaeon
TAAATAAAAAAAAAAAAAAATTAAGAGTTTTGAAGTTTGATTTTTCTATGAATTATCGAAATTACTGAAATCCCCGCAAGTATTAAAGTTCCCATTAGTACATAATCTGTAAATCCAGGTACAGGAGCAGGATCATATGGTGTTACTTCAATATAATTTTCTTTTATTATTATATCAATATCACCATTTAAATCGGTTATTGTCAAGGTAATTGTATAATATCCAGTAGCACTATATGAATGAGTAGGATTTTTCTCATAAGATATTTTACCATCACCAAACTCCCATTTATATTTTGCAGGATCATTTCCTTCAGAGCCATTAAATATAAATGTTGTATCATGAAGTCGCAAAACAGTCGTTGGTGTTGCATAAAAGTCTGCTTTAGGTTGCAAGTCTTCAACGATATTAATATAATCAATTTTGGTGATACTGTCAGAATTACCAAGTTCATCTGTAACAGTTAATGTTATATCGTAGGTCCCAACTAAATCATATTGATGAACGGGATTCATTTCTGTCGAGGTGCCTCCATCTCCAAATTCCCAATAATAATTAAGTTCTCCAAATCCACCTATTCCTTCATAATAAAATGAGGTGCTTTGTCCTATAACGTATTTAGTTCTCTGTGAAGCGAAATTTGCATCCAGTGTGAGGTTAATAAAGAATTCACATATATTAGAATCATATACCATACCTTTAGAATCAATACCAAAAATTTGAACGGTATGATTGCCAAATTCTGGTACTGGAATTGTTCTACTTCTTACAATGGAAATATTTTTTTGACCATCTAAAGAATAATATATCGAATCAAATCTTATGGATGTTTCAAAATTAAGAACTAAACCTTCATGAAGGTTATCTCCGACATTATAACCAGGATCCCAAGAATACCCAATTGCATCCATGTAAGCATATGAGTTACCACCAAAAAGAAAATAATTCATTGGAAGTTTATTTGAATCACCAGTTATAGTGAATCCATTTCCTTGATCTGTACATAAGCCATCTATCCATAAGTGATAGGTCCCCGCCGTAGTGTTAAATTCAATTTTTATATGATACCATTGATTTAATTCATAATCTAATTGTAAATTAAGAATTTCAGAACCATTAACACAATAAATTATTCCATCATTATTAAAGTAAATCGCTATAAAATTGTCTGATGCCCCTGCATCATTTGTTAATCCGATGGCATGGAAATCTCTAATACTTGAAATCATCGTCCACCATTCTATAGTTCCAGTTGTTTCATTTGTATTAAAGTTATCCCCCATTAATGCACCAGTCATATTTAAAACATTTGAATGACCTTCAATATTAGGAATGACTTTAGGGGGTATTTCACCCGCCTCTATGATCCAATTAGTTATTATAAAACCCATATCATCATTTTCAAAACTGTAAGTCCCGGGATAATGACCGCGGGGTATTTCTGTATATGATTTATTTTCTGGTGACTCTATATTAATGAGTTTATGATGTTCGTAGATTATAAAAGAACCACTTATTGAAGAGGTTAAGCTGTCATTTACACGATCATTATCAGCATCAGTCACGTATAACTCAACTGCGTAAGTGCCATTATAATTAATCCAGAAATTTTCAAGAATAAAGTAGTATGAATTTATATCCTTGTTTAGAGTAAATGATACAATTTCTGTTCCATTTATAAAGATATTAAATTCTGAAATTCCACTCCCGATATCGAACGCATTTATTGAAATATATATATTTTCAAAGTCATATTCAACAATCAGATCTGATAATTCTGGGCTATTTATATCATCATCAATGATCTCAATAGAACTTGTATTAGTGACTTGAATGGGATTTAATGGATTATTCGTCTCAATTTCAACATAAATGGTATGCATTCCAATGCTTTTATTAACCTCGTACTCACCGAGAGAATTACTTACTAATTTTCCATCAATGAATACATTAATTGAAGCAAAATTATTTCCGCTTTCGTTATCAAACGCTTGAACATTCCATTTGCCGGGTTTTTCATCAGTTCCATCTCCATCTGAATATTCAATAGTTATTATTGGTGGTGTTGTGTCTCTTGGTTCAATCACACCTAGTGCAAATAATCCCGTATAGCCTAATGTAATTTGAGCTCTATTTTGGATGATATTAACCTCGATTTTAAAATCGGTAAATTCCCATACACCTTTATCTTCATTCCAAACCATTAATGTAAGGATATCAATGGTTGGGTCATAATTAGCAGGTAATGGAACGCTGATTACGAAGGGATACTTGGGATCGTTAAATGCAATAGCCCAATCAGGAACATCAGTTTCAATTTTAAAGTATACTCCCATATCATTAAAAGGATCTGAGTTACCTATGAGTGGATTGTGATCCCAAGTTCCTGCAGCTATTGTAGCTCCAAGAGTAGTGACGTTCATTATTTCAAGATCTCCGAGAGGAATGTCGCTATAGATCCCAGGATCATATAATTTAGAACTTTCCATTTCGCTCAAAGGCAATAAATTTCCTGGGAGAACCCAAATATTAACATCGTGTCTAATTAGAGAATCAACAATAGGATCGTAGAAAATAGCTGTTACAGTATAGAGACCTGGTGGTAAGGTGGAAGAATCTACTTGAACGGATATGGTATTTCCTTCTTCCCATCCATATAATGTACCTAAATGGAGAAAATTGAAATAGAAATCACATTGGGGTATAGTTATCATAGAATCAGTTAAAGTCCACATTAATTCATAGGTTACAATATTTACATTATCATAAACATACACGAGATCTTTCGGTTTTGAAATTGAGGGTAATACATATTTTCCTAAAGCAAAAATTCCCCATTCCTCTATTCGGAACGTATAGGTACCACCTATCCAATCTATGACGTATGCATAATTAGTCGAGAGCCATTTATCAGTTAAATCATCCCATTTCAGTAGTATGAATGTATCAACATCAGGATCATAGTTTTGCAGTAGTGTTATCGTGAAAAGAGTATTATAACCTGAGAAAAAATTTGCAGGTAAAGTAGCATCAATTGCAAAATATAAAGCATCTTCTGGAAACGGATCTGAACCTGATATAGGATTTTTATTCCAAATTCCAGCCATTATTCCCATTGGATTATCGATATGAATTTGTTCACATGTAATCCCTGTATTTCCAAAAGATCTAGGAATGCCATGTAACGGATAAAATTCAAAATATGGTGCCGTTATCCCTCCGCCATAATAATGATTTCCTATTTTATCCGGTAATTGCTCAACATCATCATCAAGAACCCAAATATAGATATTTTCATATATATAGTCATTTGGTGCTCCAGAATAATCTTCCCATACAAGTATCGTTATAGTATGAACTCCTGAAGGTATGGGATTTCCTCCATAAATATAATTTAGATCAAAAGAATACTCATTTCCTGATTGCCATGTTATTAATCCAAACAAGTTCAATTGATGATCTAAGATCCAATACATTGCTGGATCATTAACTGAATTGTCTAATAAAAGGAAAGATACAACATGTGGACTAGAATCACCATAGAAAAAAATGAGATCCTCAGATCCATAAACTGTTGGAGGTCCCGGGGGAATGTCAAGCAAAACTGTAATTCCAATGCCCGAATAAATTGCTGTTAAACCATTATCATTGGTTGCAGTTACTCTAAATTCATGAAAACCTGCTATAGGATTTAGTTGGAAGGATCCCGAAGCTAAACTGCTGATTTGCGACCACCCACCTCCAGGAGGTCTATATTCTACTAAAACAGAAACAATTTTTCTAGGATAGTATTCACTAATCGACCATGTAAAGGTTCCAGGATTAATGGCCGTAGGATTTGTTGGAAGGTTATAAGAAAATTGGAAAGCTGGATCAATGCTATTCAATGGATCAAAACCAATACTATTCTCCCATCCATCTGATAATCCGTCTAAATCGGTGTCCCAATATACATGTAATGTACCTAGACTTTTAACTTCATAACCGTCTATTAGTCCATCACCGTCAGTATCAGGATTATTTGGGTCAGAATAACATTCAAGTGTCAAGCTAATATATTCTTGACCATTGAATATATTAATTGTCAATAGTATGCCATAAATTTCCTCGTAATCTGTCAATCCATCATTATCAGAATCCTTTTTGAGTGGATTTGTATTAAATACATATACTTCAATGCCATCCATGATATTATCAGCATCAGTGTCTGGAGTTGTAGGATTAGTATGAAATACATTTACTTCTAGTCCATCAAGTAAATAATCACCATCAGAGTCTGGATTCGTAGGATCTGTTCCATATAAAAGTTCATCTGCAAGACTTAAACCATCACCATCAAGATCATCATCGGGGACTAAAGGATTGGTGTGAAAATAGTATATTTCTATGATATCCGAGAAGAAATCTCCATCACTATCTGCTGTAGCTTGGGTATACATTGGATCTCCCCAATAATAATATTCCCATCCATCATCAATGCCATCTCCATCGCTATCAGGGTTATAGGGATCAGAACCTAAAATAAGCTCTTCAGAATTCGTTAATCCATCTCCATCTAGATCTAGAATCATATCTGGAATTATTAAAAGAGGGAAAAGAGTGTTTTCTTGATTCCTATTAATAAAGTCATTATGTACAAGCCCAAATGCAGTAAAAGCACCAAAAACTTTCTTTCGAAAATTATCGGGAGGCCCACTAGTAGCTTGTATCTCAAAAATATCTAGTGAATAGGTTGAATCAGGAATTATATCATTTCTACTATCATAACAGTATTTTGCATTGAGATTAAAATATAATACTAACGCTATGAGAAAGGTTCCTAAGCAATGGTGTGCATAATATAATGCTTCTGGTTCACCTAAAACAGCTTCTTCATAAGCAGTTTGATATTGAGCATAATGATATCCATATATACCTAAATCATTCCAGTCAATATAACCATCTCCATTGTAATCGTCTAATTGAGAAATTGGGGTGTTGAATGTTGATGATATAGCATTAGAACCCCAGCGTTCAGAGTTATGGCTCAGAATTTTTTGTCCAGTATCCTTTCTCCGTGCTTGATAGATATCAAATTCAGAAAACCACTGAGGAACACCTGCAGGAATATTTTTATTAATAACAACATGAGCTTGATAACTCTGAAGGATCATTTGAGCAATTTGGATTGCAGCGTAAATTGATGCCTTAAAATAATTGAAGGTTGACAAGTAAGAAGCATACAATACGGCCTTTAATTCTTCTCCTGCTTGTTGAGCTCTCATTAAATCTGCCGTTATCAAAAATCCAATGAGAACTCCAGCAGCGTCCTTACCTCCAGCTAAAAGGTTTATAAGATTTGAAGCCATAGAATAAATTTCACTAGCAATATCTACATGGTTTTCAAGTTGTTTTAAATCCATTCCAGGAGTTGAACAAGCAAGAATCCCTGCTATTAAAGCAGTAGCTAACCATTCTTTGGCTTTATCTTTTATAAAGTCCTTAGGGTCATCAATTGCCAGAGCATATTCAAGTACATCGTCTTTCACGCCCATAATTTCCTTTATATTCTCCGAATAAGCTTTAGATGCTAACCCCGCATTTCTTGCTTTTTGATTTAGGTGTGAAATAAAAGTTGGATCGAATTCAAATTCAATATTAACATGTGGTACATACAAGGTAAACATTGGATAATCATTTTGATTTAATACACCTGAAATAAGGCTTCCATAATAGCCCATTGTATAAGCCTCCCAAGTTTCTTCAATTTTAATTTTAATAGGTCTATGATATTCAGGGTAATTATAAGAATTATATAAAATGTAATCTGGTTCTGTTGGAATCGCATAAACGTCATTTATATGCATTCCGTCTCTGTAAATTTCTTGCATGCCTCCAATTCGTTTTAAAAGATTTTTAATGCCAACATCTATTCCTTTATATGGTAAAAATGGGTCTCCAACCACACTATAAGTCCCACATCCTCCATAAAGGGGTTGGTTAATAATATTTAAAAAATCTTGTTCAAATCCAAACTCACCATTCTGATAAAATGACCAGTCGGTGTTAGGTACTGAGGGGTGATAGTCTGAACCAAAAACGCCATTATTTGTTCCATAAGGTCCTACTGAAAATATAGAATTAACAGTATCCAGTGTTTGATAATGCCCATAATAAATATTCTCTTTATTATTTATTGTTTGAGTTCTAAGTATAGTTAATATACTGTTCCAACTAGACCTAATGAATAGAATATTTAATAGATCTATATAATTTAGTTCTTTTTTATTGTTCGATTTTCCTTTAAAAAAATA
>DXJM01000089.1 GCA_019057355.1 Promethearchaeota archaeon
AAATGCAAAACAATGCATGGAGGAATGTAACACTTGCCATCATCAAGATTTAAAAAAAAGAGTGAGGTGTCCTTCAAATATTCCTCCGGGTTGTGGTTTTTGTTCTACAATTTACTCTTTTGGATATCCAAAATCCCGAAACATGGATTGCATTATCTCAGAAATATCAGGGCTAATAGATTTGGGTGCTAGAAGAATAGTGTTGGGAGGACCTGATTTTTTAGATTACCAGCGGGAAGTTTTAACAGAAAATTCAATTTTAACCAATCCTGATATACCCCCAGAACCAAATTATGATGCATTAAATGAACTTATAGGTGCGATAACCGGCCTAAAACCCGTCAGAGAAAAAAAAGTACAAATATTTATAGAAAATGTTAAGGCTAATTTATGCACGTTAGAAGCTCTTCAGATTCTTGCCAAAATTCCAAATTCAATCTTTTCTATAGGATGTGAAACAGGATCAATTCAATTTTCCAATTACTTGGGTCGACCTTACATTCCGGAAAAAACTTTAGAAGCAATCAAAATTGCTTTTAAATTGGGAATTCGTGTTCATGTATATTTTATTCACAGCTTACCTGGAGAAACAATAGAATATCTTAAAGAGAGTATTTATTTAATTCAAGAGCTATATAAATATGGCGTGGAGAAAATCACGATTTATAAATATCAAGAATTTCCCGGAGCACCATTTTATTTACTGAAAAATAAGTCCAAGATGATGCAATTACACGACAAAGAGTTAAATAAATATCGAAAAAAACTCATTAGTTTGGTTATAAATTTCAATAAAAAACGGAAAGAAGAGATGATTGGAAAAAGATATACGGTTTTCATGGCGGAACAATACTATCTAAATAGATCTCATGTAATCGGACACATCATCCAAGGAGGCCCAAAAGTGCTAGTTAAAAATGCTTCTAATGAATTAGGAAAAGAATTAATCGTGAAAATTAGAGGAATAATTTCAGATAAACTCATTGAGGGAGATGTTATCTCAGAATAAATTAAAATAAAAAAATAGAATTAAAATCGAGATTCATCGATGATTGGCATTTCAGGCGAAGCTAAAGCTTTTTCTATTTCTTGAGAGGGAAGGTCAAAATCTTTTAATTCTCCAGTCATAAATTCTTTATATGCAAGTAAGTCAAAATAGCCATGACCACTAAAATTAAATAATATAACCTTCTTCTCATGGTTCTCCTTAGCTTTTAATGCCTGGTCAACAGCCTCTTTAACAGCATGAGCTGTTTCTGGTGCTGGTAATATTCCTTCTGATTTAGCAAACTTGAGACCTGATTCAATCACCTCATTTTGGTAATGCATAACCGCATTAATAATCTTGTTGTGATACAAGATGGAAACAATCGGGGCCATTCCATGATATCTCAATCCACCAGCATGTATCGGAGAAGGTATAAATGTATGACCGAGTGTATACATTTTAACAATAGGTCCTTTCATTGAAGTGTCTCCAAAATCCCACCTATATTGGCCTTTACAAACACTGGGACATGCTCGTGGTTCAACACCTATTATTTCAAGATCAGGGAGCTTGCCATCTAATTTATCTCTAACAAAAGGGAGCATTAATCCTGCAAAATTAGAGCCACCACCCATACCACCGATGATAATATCCGGTTTAACGCCAACTTTCTCCATCTGGATTTTTGCTTCTTGCCCGATTATTGTTTGATGTAAAAGCACGAAGTTAACGACACTACCAAGAGCATACCGGTATTTATCGCTTCTCATACTATGCTCTAAAGCTTCAGATATTGCTATCCCCAGACTTCCGGGGTGTTCTGGATCTTTTTCATAAAAAGCTCTTCCTGATTCAGTAAGTTTTGAGGGGCTTGCATGAACTTCCCCATCATACGATCTCATGAGAATTTTTCGACCAGGTTTTTGATCGAAGCTAGCTCTCACCATGTAAACCATACACTTAAGTCCAAATAAACTACATCCATATGAAAGCCCGGACCCCCATTGCCCTGCGCCTGTTTCGGTTACTAATCCCTCTAATCCTTCTTTTTTGGCATAATAGGCTTGAGTTATTGCTGTATTTGGCTTATGAGACCCCGTTGGTGAATAACTCTCATTTTTATAATAAATTTGAATATCATCACCTTCAAGACCGAGATCTTTTTCCAAGCCTAATGCTCTATGGAGAGGGCTAGGGCGATAGGTCCTTGCAAAGATTTCTCTTAGTTCATTTGGAATCGGAATTGTTGGTTCTTGAGACACTTCTTGAAGTACACATTCCTTTGGAAAGATAGCACAAGCCATTTCAGGGGGGGCGGGTTTTCCATCCATTGGATTAATCAATGGAGTCATTGGAGAGGGTAGATCTGGTAAAATGTTTATCCATTCCTTCGGAACTTCATTGGGTTGTAATAAAATTCTTGAATTAAAATAGTCTACCATTTTTTTTTACCTATTTTTCATTTTTTTCGCGGAGAACATGTGTATTCGACGAAATTAATATTTTTTATTAATGAAAATTTAAAAAGTTTTTACTTTTTTATAATATTATAAAAGCCACTTATTGATGGAAAATGACATTAGATTTCAAAGCTCTTAAGAAAATGGAGGAGAAATGTTTTTTTAATGGCATTTACTTCTATTTAGGGGAAAATCCCTTAAAATTAGTTAAAAATTTGCTTGTAGAAATTATACAAGAAATTTATCGTCCCTCAAATATTTTCATTAAATTTTTTGCAGCAATACGCATTACTTTAACAGTTTTCATTAGAGTGTCAATTTTAGTTCCTGCTGAAGCGATTACTAATCTTCCAGCATTTGTCACTACGAGATAACCATCATTGGATCTTATGATAATTTCGCTTAGATCTTCTTGAAATAATGATTGAATCGTGGAGCGTCCTGTCATTGTTAAAGCAGAAGCCAGCCCACAGAATGCATCAGAATCTACGGTATAATTCGGAAGGGCACTAAATGCAATTTGATACCCATCTTGGCTTACAAGTGCTATTGCTTCAATCTCAGCATTGGACGTTATAAACGTTATTTGAGGACTAATCTTTTCTATATCATCGTTGCTGATTCCTAGATCACTTCCAAATTGCATTAATACCACCTATTTTAAAAAATAAATAATGAATAAATTATCGGGATTAAAATTTTAATTTA
>DXJM01000090.1 GCA_019057355.1 Promethearchaeota archaeon
ATAATGAATAAGAAATTAAAATATTCTAAAATATTCTAAATCATTATTCATTATTTAAATGGATCATGAAAGAAGAATAATTTATATCCTGGTGATGAAGCATTTCTAAAAATTTTATGGATTATTATAAATTCTTACCAAAAACGAACTGTCATAAATGTTCTCCAAATACATGCATGGCATTCGCTTTAGCATTGCTAAAAGGCGAAGTTAAGATTGAGGATTGCCCGCCTTTATTGGATCTAAAATATAAAAAGAATTATGAATCACTAAAAGAAATGCTTGGTGATGAAGAAGGACAAAAGAAGGAATTAAGAATCGATATCAATAAGGATCTATGCGATGGATGTGGAATATGCGTTACAGTTTGTCCTGTTAATGCAAGATATTGTCCTCCTACTTTAAGTGGAAAATCTCCAGATTATCCTCCTGAAAAACATCAATTATTTGAAGTCAAAAATGGAAAATGTGAACTATTAAACTTAAAGCATTGCAGGAGATTGGAATCTGAGGGTAGAGAACGAGAATGCAGGGTATGTGAGACTTATTGCCCTCGCGAGGCAATTAAAATTGATTATCAATAATAAAATATAATAAAAAACGGTTTAATTATGGATAGAATTTCTTGTACGGGATGTAGTTTATTATGTGATGATATATTAATAAGCTCTGATGGATTGTTTATTGATCAAATAATAGGGGCTTGCTTAAAAGGTAAAGAAAGATTTGATCAGGTTGGCTCGAAGAATAGGATTTTACATCCTCTCATGAAGAATGATGGGGAGATAGGAAAAGTGTCATGGGACGAGGCAATAAAAAAAACGATTGATTTATTAAAAAAAGCTCATAAACCCCTTCTTTATGGCTTTTCAAATTCAAGTTGTGGAGCTCAAGTTAAAGGAATTCAATTGGCAAGAAAAGTCAATGGATTTATTGATTCAAATTCTACTATATGTCAGGGAAAAGTACTAAATGCATCCAAAACGTCCAATTTAACAATGACAACTCTCTCTGAAGTCATAAATAAAGCGGATGTTTTGATATTATGGGGTTTCAATGCTGCTGAATCGATTCCTCGCTTGTTAAATAAGGTTTTATTTTCAAGAGGAAAATTTAGGATGACGGGACGTGAAATTAAAACATTAATTATAATAGACCCCGTTCATACTGCATCATTTGGAGTTATGGGGGTTCGAGATCTGACCTTATTTATTGAACCAGGAAAGGATATTGAATTGATCAAGATTCTAAAGGATTATTGTTGCTCTGAAAAGGAAATCTCAGAAATGAAGATTGGTGCTCTTGATAAAGATGATATCAAGCGATTATTGTTAAATCTAAAAGAAGCAGAAAATAGCGTGATTTTCATAGGTCAAGGAATTACAAGTGGACCTTCAAGCGAGGAACTTATAAAAGAATTATTAGAATTAATAGAAGTAATTGAAAAAAAACAGCAGAAAGGGAGAATTTCCATTATGATGGCAGGAGGACATTTTAACATGGCTGGATTTGACCAAATTTCTCTCTCAATTCTGGGAACTAATCAAAATTTACAATTTTTCGAGAATCGTTTAATAGATTCCAATGATACCATTGTATCAAAGATACAAAAAGAGGATTTCGATTGTTCAATTATAATAGGTACAGATCCTATTTCACACTTACCTCACGAATTAAGCAAGAAATTATCTTCAAAACCTATCATATATATTGGTAATCAACATACAGCCACGAGCAGAATGGCTGACGTTATTTTACCTACAGCAATAACAGGTATCGAATGTGGAGGATTGGCTTTCCGATTAGATCACGTGCCTGTAGAATTGAAAAAATTGATCAACCCTCCGGAAACCCTCTCGTCAGATGAGGAGCTTTTAAACAAAATAATTGAAAAATTGGAGGAGAATTGAATGGAAATAATCCTCAATACTGTAAGAAAAATTGATAATGATCAAGCAAAAGAACTTTCTTTTGGAGATGAGGAATCATTAAAGGAAATATTGGCAGTAGCCTTTTTTAACAAAGAAGATTATGATAATTTAAGCCTAAACAAAACAAAATCTAACATAAAAATGACAAGTCAATTTGGATCCGTTATTTTAAAACCAGAAAAACAAGAAAAACTTCCACAAGGTATCGTTTGCATGCCCGTTTCAATATGGGCTAACCAGCTCACGGGTATTATCGATAATGAATTAATATATAAAAATATTAAAGTCAAGGTGGAAGTAACGGGGGACCATATTTTAAATTTTAATGACATGATAAAATCAATAAAAAAAAATAAGATGGAGTAAGTTGTCATGACAAATCTTATTATAAAAAACGGTCTTGTTTTCGATCCTCTCAACGAGATTAATGGAGAAATAAAGGATATCTTAATTGAGAATGGAAAGATAGTAGATTCATTTTCTAATATGACTGATATAAAAGAAATCAATGCTAAAGGAATGACAGTTATTCCTGCAGCTATCGATATTCATGCTCATGTTGCATCACAGCAAGTAAATTGGGCAAGACTCTTAGGAAAAAAAGATATGATATTCCAAGAAACATGGAAGGGATTAACACTCGAAAATATCGCAAGAAATTATGTATCTAATGGGTATACAACGATCATTGAAGCGAATGTATTTCCTTCATTAGCCAAGCAAACGATATTTAATTTTAATTATCTCCCCGTTTTAGATAAAGCAATGCTTCTGAACGTGAGTAATTTATGGCCCTTGGAATTGGAATATCAAAAAGCCAAAATGGATGACATGAGCATCTTTCTTTCAGATTTACTTAAAAAGACGAAAGCATTTGGCTTTAAAATCTACAATCCATTTGAGTCTGAAAATTGGGATTTTAAAATCTTACGAGAGGATTTATCCGATCAAGGTAGGTTATACAACTTCAATGCATTAAATGTTTACGAGGCTTTAACAAGGTGTAATGAACACCTGAGTTTACCCCATTCGGTTCATGCACATATTGAAGGATATGAAACCGAACAAGGGCAAAAAAATCTTTATGAGGTTTTAGAATATGTTAAAAAATTAGATTTAAAATCTTCAATTAGACGCTCCCAAATATTCCATCTTGCTCATGCATCATCCTATAATGTTAATGGGGACAACTCGAGACTTATTAAGTTTTATAATGATAATCAATTGTTTGACATGGATCTTGGATTTGTGGGTTTTAATAAAATAAATTCGTTGATAACTTCAGATAGAAGGATTATTAATTCGCTAATCAATACAGGTAATCCCTACAGATTGATTCGATCTGCGATTGAATTTGAAGGAGATTTATTTGCGACATTCAGGGTGTTTGACAAAAATAATGAAAGGGATTGCATTCTATGGGCAAATGCCATTGATCTTGCATTGAATATTAAAAATAAATATCAAATACAAGCTTCAATAAATTTCCCAAATTATGCTAATATAAGTGATATTCCCGAGATTGCATCTTTCTTAATATCAAAGGAAGCAAGAACAAATTATATTGATCAAATGAATGGGGCTGTTAAAAATACCTTGCTTTTAAGTGAAAATACCCCTAGTTTATCTTTTAATGAATTTATTATCATCACCAGAGTGAGCCCTGCAAAATCTCTAGGATTAGCTAAAATTAAAGGAAATTTAGGGATAAATGCAGAAGGGGATGTCAACATTCTCAATATAAACCCAAATGATACTGATTTGAATAAAAATCAGGAAGCATTAAAAAGATCTCTAAAGTTTATAGAATTTGTCATTAAAGGAGGGAATATTATAAAAAAGCAAGAAAAAATTGACTTAAACCTAGATGGGAGAATATTTTGGACAGAAGGGCATCCTCCAAATGATCCTTCGGGATTTGTAATGACAAAAAAAAAAAGAATTTTATCAAAAATTTAATTCTAATTTTTATGATTCATTAGATTTTTTGATAGACCATAAATATTTGATGAAAATTGATTAATTTCCTTTTTTTGTCTCAAATTTTTTTATTACTTTACAAATGCTTTTAACGTTCTATTTTAAAAAAACCTTTTAAAATTATTATATATATGAATTTATATCAAAAGAATGTCATTAATTATTCTGATCTGGAGAAAGCGTGATCATAATTAGTTATTAATTGTATATTGGAGTGGAAAATGGATGATCCTTTAATCGATGCACGGTTGTATATTGATGTTTCCCTAATTTTCTCAAGTAATCCATTGCCTCTTCAAGACCTTCTATTGTCAAGTTATACATTGGGATGATACTTGCGATCATTTTTCGCGTCCATGCCATCCATTTTTCAGGCACGATTTCGGGATTCAACCATATAATATTGTTCCTAAAATGGTTTGCCAATTCCCTTATGTAATAAATTCCGGGTAACTCATTACGATGATAATAATAAATGGATCCATATTTTTCTGTTAGTTCCCAACTTGCCATTGCCGCATCCCCAACAATCACGCACTTGTAAGATTTATCATATTTCTTGGTAAAATCTTCAAAATTTATGGCCTCATCCGGATTGCGTTGGGCATTAAAATATAATTTTTCATAAGGGCAATTATGGAAATAATAATATTTGAAATCCTTCCAATGAGACATCTGGTTTGCAGCAGAAAATAAGAGGTTTACCAAATGAGCAAAGGGGGTCATGCTCCCTCCTACATCCATAATGAGAAGGAGTTTAACATTATTCTTACGTCTTTTTTCAAAGACCATTTCAATATCTCCACCATTTTTTGCAGTTTGATCTATGGTCTTGTCAATGTCTAATTCATCTTTCTTGCCTATCTCCTCAAGTCTCCTGAGACGTTTCAAGGCCACCTTAATTTGCCGTGTATCTAACACGATATCCTTTCTATAATCCTTGAAAATGCGTTTCTGAGCAATTTGGATGGCTGTTCGCATTCCTGCCCCTCCACCGACTCTCATGCCCATGGCATTCTGCCCTGCATGACCAAATTGTGAAGTCCCTTTCGTACCAATCCAATGGTTTCCTTTATTGTGCTCATCGTCCTGTTCCTGCATTAATTTTTCAAATTCTTTTTGCAATTTATCTAAATCGAATTTTGAAGTTAGTTCTTGAAAATTAATACCCATTTTTTCTAATTCTAGGGGATCTATATTTTTATCTAACCAATCCCAGATTTCTTGCTTGATATCTTCAGGAAATTGGATATTTGCATCTTTAAAATAGTTGTAAAATGCGATATCATAAACATCAAAGTGATGCTCGTTCTTGCAGAGAATCGATCTCGAGATGTAATAAAATTCAACCATGTTATGGATAAACCCTTTATTAAGTGCCTCCATTAAAGTCATGTACTCCGTAATGCTTACGGGTAAATTTTCCTTTAAATAATAGAAATAATCTACAAACATGGTTTTTAACTAACTTTGAAATTTAACTCGTTCAAGAGCGATCTCAAGATCTTTTTCTTTCTTAATAAGCGCTCCTAAAAAGGGAATCCCTTTTTTTAATTCATCTAAATTTATTCCACTTTTTAGAAGAACACCAATCCAATCAAGTAACTCCGATGTTGAGGGCATTTTTCTTAACTTGGTAAATGTTCTTAAAGTATAAAAATGTTTTAAACACTGATCGAGCAAATTTTGTTTTAGGTTCGGATAGTGTAAATTACATATCTCCGCCATGAAATCTTTATCAGGAAATTCTATATAGTGAAAAACGCACCTTCTTAAAAAAGCATCAGGAAGTTCCTTCTCATTATTAGATGTAATAACTACAATTGGTCTTGTTTTTGCCTTGACAAATTCTCGTGTTTCTTTAATATAGAATTCCATGATGTCTAATTCTTGTAAGAGATCATTGGGAAATTCGATATCAGCTTTATCAATTTCATCAATTAAAAGGATTACTTGCTCATCTGAGATGAAAGACTCCCCCAATGGCCCGTATGTAATATAATCATGGATCTCATTAACGTTTCTTTCTTCGGATCCAAATCTACTATCATTCAATCTCTGGACAGTATCGTACATGTAACACCCGTCAATGGCTTCAGTAGTGCTTTTTATATTCCAAACTATCAATTTTTTTCCCAAAGATTCAGCAATAGCATGAGCTAATAGAGTTTTACCCGTTCCAGGTTCTCCCTTCACTAAAAGGGGCCGTCCTAAAGCAATAGAAACGTTGACAATGCTTCTGAGTTGTGGATCTGCAATATAACGGACTTTATCAGTATTTATGCTTCCTTTAAACTGATTAAAACCAGCATTACTCATGATTAAATATAATTAATTAAAAATTAAATAAGTTTC
>DXJM01000091.1 GCA_019057355.1 Promethearchaeota archaeon
ATTGCCGAATATATTAAAATATAATAAAATAAAAATCTAAAAAAAATTTGAAAAAATGTCGTCCTTAATGTTTTTGTCTGATGAAGAAGAAAAGGTATACGATGCAATTCAACATTATATAGATTACAATCGCGTGTTTAACTGTGAAAAACTGATCCCTTTTATCAGCAATGCGTTTTCAAGATCATCTATCAACATTAATGAAAAAGGTATAAGGAATATATTAGAAAACTTGGAGAAAAAAAAGATTGTCATTCAAGGATCAAAACTTACTAACGCCATAGTCCTGCAAAATCCAAACAGAAGGATTATATACAAATTCATAAAAAACAATCCTGGTTTTTACCTGCATAGGCTTGTTAAGACATTAGAGCTTCCGAATCATGTTATATCATGGCATTTAGATATGTTATTAAAATTTGGATACATAAAAAAGGTAATAATAGAAAACCATGAGGTTTATTTTCACCCAAGTGTCGTTCGAACGAATTATCAGGTTTTATATGCCTTATCAAAAGTTAAGACACAAAAGATACTATCCATCATGTATAAAAATTCTAAACCACTAACAAAAACTTCGATGGCAAAAGAACTTGGGTTTCATTACAACACGATTACGAAATACATAGAATTATTGAAAGAATTAAACATAATAACAGAGGAAAAATTAGCTCATAAAACGATATATCAATTAAGTCGTAAATTTTTAAATTTTTTTACTTAGTGCATTATTGAAATGAAAAATAGAGAGTTAATTATCAGATTAATCATCATCTAAGAACACTCTATTATTGAATTTCAATTTTTTTTTTATATCTTTTACTTAGTACTCTTTATATTTTTTTATAAGTTCTTCTTGAGTAAAAACACCATGCTCCGTGATAATACCCGTTAGAAGCCTGAATGGTGTAATATCGAAAGCATAATTCAAGCATTCAACACCATCTGGCACGATTTGCACTTTACCTAACACATCACTCACTTCACGGCTATCTCGTTGTTCTATCGTGACATCACCAATTGTTTCATTTAAAGACAATGTCGACGATGGAGCAGCAACATAAAATGGTATTTTGTTATCTTTTGCAGCAAGAGCAACTAAATAGGTCCCTATTTTATTAAAGACTGCATCTGAAGTTACCCTATCCGTGCCCACAATTACTTTATCAATTTTACCTAACATCATCATTAATCCTGAAGAGGTATCTGAAATAACCTTTACGGGAATTTTATCATAATGGCATTCATACGCAGTTAATTGAGCTCCTTGTAGTCGTGGCCTTGTTTCATCAGCAATCACTCTTATATCCTTACCTTGTTCAATGGCTGTTCTTATAGGTGCTAGAGCTGTACCATATTGAACCGTCGCGAGAGAACCAGCATTACAATGAGTAAGAACAGTATCACCATCTTCTAATAGATCCGCACCATTTTTACCTATACTTTTATTGACATTAATATCTTCTTGAGCCATTATCTTTGCTTCTTCGACCACTAATTCCGAAATTACAGGAGGCATCTCATTGGTGGAAGCAATAATCTTCCACATGCGATCTACGGCCCAAAATAAGTTCGATGCGGTTGGACGAGTACTTTTAATCAGATGGGCAGCTTCGTCCATCGATTTTAAGAATTTTTCTATAGGTAAAAATTTATACTCAATTGTTGCCAGTGCCATCCCCATTGCAGCAGCAACGCCAATAGCAGGAGCACCCCTAATATTCATGACTTTTATAGATACTGCAACATCTCGATAATCTTCAAATATCAAGAACTTAAGCTCATGAGGTAATAATGTTTGGTCAATCATCTTTACCTTATTATCATCAGTCCATTCAATTGATGGTATCATGTGATTTAGAATCAATCAATCTTTAAAAATTAGTTATTAATTCTGAATATTTTTTTATTTTTTAGAAGTTCATGCTTCTTTATGCAATATTATAGAAGATCCCGCTAATTATTGATAGAAAAAATCTTCTAAATCAATTATGTTCACGATTAGGTCATTCCCTTTTGTTTTATTCATCAAAAATGAATACTTCGTTATAATGATCGAATTTGGTGCGATATTTGATCTTTATGATAAAAGATTTTGACTCTTTATGGTATAAATCAAAGTATTAAATAAACATTTTACTCTTGATCTAGTATATTAATTTTATACAAGGGTATTTTAATTATTTAATCCTCCTATCTTGAATGATGAGAATGAATGAATACAATAACGAAAAAATAACGAGATTTCCAATCATTTCATGCTCAAGAAGGACAGATATACCTGCATTTTTAATGGATTGGCTCCTTGAGAGAATTCAATCCGGTTTTGTTGATGTTGTTAATCCATTTAATAAAAATCAAATTTCTAAAGTTTCTCTAAACCCTATAGATGTGAAATGTTGGGTTTTTTGGAGTAAGAATTTTAAAGAATTTATTCAATATTATATTACATATAAGAACCTATTCAATTCATATAAAGGATATTTCTTTCAATTTACCATTAATTCTCCCTCAGAATTAGAATCTAACATCTTGGTGTCTTTAGAAGAGCGATTCAATCAAATGAAATGGTTGATAGATGAATTTGGATTAATAACAGTTAATTTTAGATTTGATCCAATTATTATTTATAGGGACATGCATTCTAACAAGATTATGAGCAACTTGGACAAATTTAATTACATCATTGAGAATGTTTCTCAGCTTGGAGTTAAAGAAATGATTTTTTCGTTTGCAACCCTTTATCCTAAAGTAAGAAAAAGAATGATATCCCGAGGGAAAGTTCCTATCGATTTATCATTTGAAAAAAAAAAAGAAATTGTTGAGCGATTGAGAAAAATATGCAGTAAATATGGTATTAATATGAAAGCATGTTGTCAACCAGATTTGTTAAAAATTAAGGGAATTGAACAGGCACATTGTATTGATACATATAAAATTGAAAAAATAATAGGAGAAGCGTTACCAAAAATAAGAGATAAAGGACAGCGAGATGGCTGTGGATGCTTTAAATCCAAAGATATTGGAGGTTATACGGGAATTTTTCGCTGTAAGAATAATTGCGACTATTGTTACGCTTCGCCAGCTAAAAGATAAAAAAAAGAACAAAAGAAAAAAAATAGTAACTTCTTATATTCACAAATCTTTATTTTTAGGACGATGCAATATTTAAAATGGATTTTTTTCTAGTTAATTTATTTTTTTAAGAAAATCATCAATCATAACCTTTTTTACTGCAAATGCTCTATAGTTTGTTACCCTCGATGGATTGTTATAAATAAGAGTAAGAAAAATGGATATAAAGATCAAATATGGGGTAATGGCACTCGGAATAATCATATTTCAGACGATATTAAAGACTATTGGAATAGTAATAACGGGTAGCTTGAGCTTTTTATCAGAATCCATCGACACTATTGTTGATATCTTTTTTGTTTCACTCATGCTTTATTCGGTCAAAATTAGTCTCAAACCTGCGGATTATGAGCACATGTATGGTCATGAAAAAATTGATCCAATTGGTGCGCTCATTCAAGGAGTCATATTAATAAATTTGTACGTGCTCCTGTTATATAATGCGATCCAAGTTATCATAAATGGAACATTTTCGGTAGTATCTCCTGAAATTGGACTCCAGTTAATTGTTATATCGTTTTTAATCAACATCATTTTTTCACGATTATTAATTCGCAAGGGAAGGCAGCGAAAGAGCCTTGCATTAGAAATTCAAGGGATGAATTTATTCCAAGATTCCTTGCGCGCGTTATTAGTTGTCATGAGTTTTATTTTTTCCTTGCTTGAAATTTACTTTTTGGATCCATTGTTTAGCATCATTCTCTCAGCATGGATCATTTTTGGTGCCTTAAAACTGGTAAAAAAAGGTGTTAAAGATTTAACAGACGTAAATCCTATTAATTCATTAATACTTGAAAGGCTTAGAACACAAATATTTGATATTGATCATGTAAATGGAGTTGAAGATATAAAAGTTCGGGCGAGTGGAAATAATCTTTTTTTGGAGGTGCGACTAGCCGTAGAAGACCATATTTCAGTCGTTCATGCAACAGAAATAACAAAAGTAATTCGATTAAAGAGTAAAGAATTAATTCCTTATTATAATATCGAATGTATAATCGAGATGAACGCTTTAAGTGGTGAAAAATCAATTGGTGAGAATTTAATTAATTTAATCTATTCTATTTATTTGAATTATATCAACATTTTAAATATCAAAGATGTAAGTGTATTTACTATAGAAGATCAATTATTTGTATCATTAATACTTATAGTCGATAATTCTCTTTCTCTTAATGAAGCCCATAAAATTTGCACCGATTTTGAAAACGAGATGAAAAGCCAAGCTATATATTTATCAAGAATAATAACACACATTGAAGCTGCTCAAAGACTTGACAATATAGAACCAAAAGAAATAACCATTAGAAAAAAAAATAGTGGATGAAATTGAAAAACAAGTTAGGTTGGTTTTAAAAAGTTATAAAGAAGTTAAAGGATATCACGGTTTGGAATGTTGGAAGGTAATAGATTATTGCGTTTTAGAGCTTCATATTTTTTCGAAGGAGAGTCAAATATCGCTGATATTCACGATTTTATCACGATTCTTGAAAAAAAATTGAAAGAAAAATTAAAAATTCTAAATTTCCGAGATATTATACTGCATTCAGAACCCTTACTTGGTCGTACAGACGGGATAATTTTTTAAAACCCCTAAAATGGAAACTTATATTTATTCAGACCAAGTTCTTGTTGCATCGTCTTTATGTCGTTTTGGATGCTTTTATTGATAGGAATACCGCCTTTTCTTCTTTCCAACTCCTTATAATATTCTTTTTCTCCAGCCGTATAAATTCTATCTTTTCCAGGAGCTTTTTTGGAGTCACGAAGGGATCTCATTATTCTCCCAGTAGTTTTTTTGAAAATATTTAGTGGTACGAAATGTTCAATATTAATTGCAAGAAAAAAGTGTCCAACCTTGAGTCTTTTTTTACCATTTTCATAAACTCCAGAAGTCTCTTTAAGAAACACACCACTTTGCAAAGCCGAAGATAATATTTCTACTAATGTTGCATATCCATAACCCTTGTATCCGGATGTACCTTCTCCTTTACCCCCTAATGGTAAGATTGCCGCGGAATCACCCAACAAATCATCTAAAACTTTATTGGGATTTGTTTCCGTTTTTCCATTTTTATTAATAACCATTCCCTTAGGAAGGGGTTTATTTTCCCTGTTATATATCTCTACTGTACCTCTTTGGACAATTGAAGTTGCACAATCAATGATAAAAGGAAATTTTTCATCTGTTGGAACTCCAGAGGTTAAAGGATTTGTTCCTAACATGGGTTCAACCCCAAATGTAGGAGGAACCGCGGGTCGAGCGTTAGTCGTTGTAATCCCGATCATGCCTTCCTTAATTGCCATGAGGGAATAATACCCCGCAATCCCAAAATGTGTGGAATTTCTGACAA
>DXJM01000092.1 GCA_019057355.1 Promethearchaeota archaeon
ATAACTAGGTCTAGGAATAAAGCATTTCCAATGGATTTTTCGGTTTATAAAATATTGATCGGAAAAAAAAATAAAAAATTAAATTATCTTTATAAATAATCAAGTCTAATTTAAATCATACACAGAAAAGGTTAGCATAAAAATCGTGATAGAAACAAAACAAAATGAAAAAGCAAAAATAAAAAAACCTAAAGGAGTTGGAGGCGTTCTCCATAAGATGCTCATGCCATTGGAATCTAATGAAAGGTTTATTCAAAATTATTCCAAGTTCAATTTAAAATTATTAATAAATGCAAGAGATACTAAATATGCAGCACTCATTACTATAAATAATGGAAAGATATTGGTGGAATCCGTAAGTAATAAAGATAAAAAGAGTCTGAAAAAAAAAGTCTTGAAATGGAATGGTATGCTCGCAACTTCCACGACATTATTGCTTGAAATTGCCATGGGTAAACTTAGCATTATGGGAATGGCAAAAAAAATAATTACTCGTAAATTGAAGGTTAAAGGGATTAAAAATCTGCTAATCATGCAAAAAATGTTTGCATTAGTAGGAAGAAATTAGTACCTACACTTTTAACTCGTTTCAATTGTATTTTTTTAATTATTTCTTTGAAACAATCGTTAATTGATTGACTATTTTAAATCGATTTTAAAGGTGTCTACTAGGGAAAGTATTTTTTCTTTTAAATTTTCGATCTTTTCATCTTTTAACGATTGCAATATAACATTTCTATCAGACTCATTAATATCTTTAAATAACGTTAAAAAATTCCGGAGGTATATTATTTTTTTGCTAGGAGTATGAGTGATATTCATGATAAGGTCATCGACAAAATTTTGAATTTGCCCTTCTTTTTTCTTTTTTTTCTTATGGATTTTTTCTATCGGGATTCCAAGTTCTTTGAGAAAACTATTTTTCATTACTACATCATCGATAATTTGTTTCATCATTTCATTTCGAGAGGGGATGGATAGATTATGAATGTATAATTCTAAATCAAGCTTTTTTTTGTCAATATCCTTTAATAAAGATCTGACTATTCCAAATTTTAGTTCATCCATCATTAAATCGGAGCAATTAATCAGATAAAAATTTATGTATGGTAGTAATCTTATGTTATTTGATGGATAGTATTGTTAAAGATCAAATGAAAGAACTCCAAGAAATACTTGATTATAGATTTGAAAATGAAGAATTATTAAGAGAGGCCTTGACTACTCCTCAATTAGCGAATGAATTAAAAGTCAATGATTATGATTTTCTTGAAACTCTTGGAGATTCAATAATAAAAGTGATTTTTATTATAAAATTGTATCACGATGGGATTAAAACACCAGGAAAAATTACTAAAATAAAACAACGTCTTGAAAATGATGAGACTCTGAGTAAAATCGCTGAAAACGAAATACAATTACATAGATTTGTGCTAAAATCAAAAAAACAACAGATAAAAGGAACTAAAATATTAGCAGATGTTTTTGAAGCCATATGTGGAGCGATATTCCTTGATTCGGGATATAATATTAAAGTTATTGAAGAAAAAATTATCAATAGATACTTCTCCAATTTTAATGCAATTATTAAGGATTCCAATATCTTTCAAAAAAATCAATTAATAGAATATTTACAAAAGCAATATAGGGTTACACCTCGGATTGAATGTAATTATGAGAATCGTGGTAAAGACCACGAGCCCAAATGGGTTGCAAAAAATCCAAAAATTTATCCAGAATCTCTATTTATTGAAATTCCTGACAATTTTAAATCGAAATCTTCAAAATCAATTCAAGATGCGGAACAAGATCTTTACAAAAAGATATTTTATTTTTTGAAAACTAACAATTCAGAAGAAAGGTAATTTTATTCAATAATGAAGTTGTGCTTAGCAATTTAACTGTCATATCAGGTTTTAAATCCTGTTCTCTGGCAACTTGAAAGAACATTTGATTTCTATTAGAAAAATAATGATATCACAATACTTTTGTAGTAATGAATAATTCTCTTAATTACTAATTTAAGAAGGTAGGAACAATAATTTTCACAAAAGATCAACAATAATAAGAAATACATGTTAAAAACTAATGGGGTAATAAAAAAATGTATGAAAAAGAACCACATGAGAAGACAGCCGAGATGATTCAATATGAGGAAGAAACGGGAAGGTTATCTGTATGGAAAGGAGCGGAAACAGAACATTTCTTTAAGTGGCAAAAAAACAAGGAAAGAGAAGAATCTAAAAAAGAAAAGCTTGCACCGCTACGGGAGGCTAAAAATAGAAGAAAAGAACTGAAAAAGGTTCGAAAGGATGAAAAAGATGTAGAAAGAGATTATGAACATCTTATTGTAGTTGAAAAATTACATAAAACTTATTTATTAGGAACAACAGCAGTAGCAGCCCTTCGAGGAGTTGATTTGACTATTGATAAAGGCGATTTTATTGATATTATGGGGCCTTCTGGTTCGGGGAAAACCACTCTTTTAAATTTGATCGGTGGCTTGGACACTCCAACAAGAGGAAAAATATATCTAGAAGGAGAAAATATCTCAACTTTATCTGATAATGAATTAGCTAATATTAGAAAAGAACGAATTGGATTTGTATTTCAATTTTATAATTTATTGCCACAAATGACAGGAATTGAAAATATTATGGTCCCAATGCATTTCTCAGGAAAATTAAGCCGTCGAGGAAAGCAAAAGAGAGCCATGGATCTTTTAAGATTGGTAGGATTGGAGGAAAGAGGACATCACACGCCATCTGAGCTCTCGGGAGGAGAACAGCAAAGAATCGCAATTGCTAGAGCATTTGCAAATGATCCTGCTATATGTGTATTGGATGAACCCACGGGGGATCTCGATAGTAAAACGGGAGTAATGATCTTAAATCTCTTAAGAGATTTAAATAAGAGAGGAGCTACTTTTGTTGCCGTATCTCATGATGCAACTGTTTCTGAATTTGCATCCAGAGTATTTCACATGAGAGATGGAAAACTTACTCATGAAGGAAAGGTAGGAGGTTTAAAAGAAACAGAATTAATGCAATTAACTAGAAAGAAAGAAGGAGAAATCAATAAAGAAAAATGTAAAAGTAAAATTTTCAAATTTTTATTCTCAAATCAAGGGAGAATGGAAATTCCACTAATGGAGATTAAAAATAGCATTCCTCAGGATATTTTAGAGAACATACCGGAAAATTTTGATGATATTTTACATGAGTTGATCTTGAAAAATAACATTAAGGGAGAGATAACGGGAGATCGCTTGATACTAAAGTAGTGTTACTTAAAAAAGAAAAGGGAAAAGAATAGGACATTATCATATGACAAATATTCTTCAAGCTATAAAATATGCGTTAAAGGATTTAGGCCGGCAGAAGATACGCACCGTAATCGGGTTAATTGGAGTAATTATTTCTGTTGGAATGCTAGCTTTAATTTTATTTTTATCAGACTCGATATCTTATGCTTTTGTAGAATATTTGAGCGTTGACGCAGGTAATCAAGATATGGTCGTATCTATCCGCCATTACTATGGAGAACCTGACAATCGATCTTCTTATTTTGATCATGACCCTGTTATTGAAAACATTAAGGACGTTGCTCCGGATATAAATAAATTTATACCTAGGATGGAACTTTCAGGAAAAGTAAATATCTCTGGTTCTGATTTACAAAAAAATACACTTATATCAGGGATAAATTTTTCGTTAGAAAAGGGATATCATTTTGGAACTTTTTCTCGACAAGGGGCAGGGTTGAATTTAATAAACTCATTACCATCAAACTATTGTGCTGTTTATTATGAATTTAATGAAGTTTTAGGTTATCAGATAAATGATTCAATTGAAGTAGTGATGAGCTTGCAACACGGAAATGTATCTATGGAAAAAAATGTAAACCTAACAATTGCATATTTCTTTGATTTTGAATTGAAATGGCCAAATGATTATCGATTTGATAATCTCATAGTGGTTGATATCAATTCGACCTATAATATTTTTGGTTACGAAGAATTTAAGGGTAAATGTAATAAATTAATTTTAACCTTGCAAGAAGGGAAAATCTATTATGATGCAAGGAATCTAGCTGGATCAGAATATATTGTCAAAGAAATAGCTTCAAAAATTCAACTAAATTTAGGATTAAATGAATATAAGATAGACCTACCAAAGTTAAAAATGTTAGGATTTTCTGAATTCATAAGCATGGCAATCACAATAATTTTCGTATTTGTCAGCATTATTGCGATGTTAATATCTGGTATCCTCATTAATGGTATTTTAAAAACATCCGTGGAAGAAAGAATTAGGGAATTCGGGATTTTTCGAACTTTGGGTGCTCATAAAACTTATAATTTATTGGTAGTATTACTTCAAGGATTGATCTTATGTGGTTTTGCTTCTGTAATAAGTATTATATTAGCATTTTTTCTTACCCAATTTTTATTCATTCCTTTAATTTCCAACATATTATCCACGGGGCTTTCAATAACATTTAATATTTCATTTAGTAGCCAACTTATATCTTTTATTTTACCCCTTATAATTGGAGTGCTCGTGGGTTTAATTGTGAGCATTTCTCCAGCAGTTAAGGTCATGAGGCTGCAATTAATTGAATCCATTCACCCCTATCGTCATGAAGATACATTATATCATTTGAAAAAAGAATCATCAGTAAATTACAAATTAATAATAGTTGGCTTGATTTTAGCAATAAACGGGGGATTTATCTATTTTATAATACCAAGAATTTTAATTTCAAGTGATTTGAGTTTGTTTGCAGGCACATTAATTGCAATTCTTCTCATATTTCTTATTGGGTTAGTTTTAGCAGGTTTAGGAATGATTCCTCTGTTCTTAAGACTCATGATTGAAATTTTTAGGCCATTTGGAAAAAAAATTTACCACGTAATAAAGACCTTCGTGTTTCGATATCATAGAAGAAATTTAACCACGATTATTATGTGTGCATTATCCTTTTCTTTTGTAATATTTACTACTACCGTTATTCAAGATTTTAGTTCCCAACAAAGCACGAGTATATCCTTAAGAATTGGTTCAGATCTGACTTTAGAGACAATAGGATGGTATGAAGATGAGTCAATTGATCTTTCTAGGAGA
>DXJM01000093.1 GCA_019057355.1 Promethearchaeota archaeon
AAAAATCAAAAATACACTCATTTTTTTTTTGTCTTTTTTTATTTTGAAAATTATTAAAAGATCTAATGTTTTACTTAATCTAATCTATTGTATAATTCATAACAAAAATTTCTACCTGATGAAAAACATGAGTTTTGATTTAAAAAAAGCATGTCTGGGTTCGAAAGAATTAGAATTTTATTATGGAGCAAAAATAAACAAGAAAATTAAAGACGCTTATTTTGGTATGGGTATATTAGAACCATATGAAGAGAAAAAAAACATGGGTCCTGGGAGGGGGCACGAGGAAATTCTATATGTACAAGAAGGGAAGGTTGATATTGAAATTGAGGATAATTTTGTTACGTTAAATGAAGGAGAATTGTTATTTATTCCTGAGAATTCAATGATCGTTCTAAAGAATGTATTAGAAAGAAGATGCTTTTACTTAATCGCTGGTGGAAATGTTAGGAAACATTGAAATTAATTAATAGGAAAAATAATCAGCTAAGAGAAGAAAATCATATTACATATTTCTTTTTTTCTTCAGAATCGTCCGGTTGTATAAAGACTAAACTTTTACCATCTAATTTTATATTTAATCCTCTTTTATTAATATGATCAAAAATTTTGAATTTTATTTCATCTAAACTGAGGGTCAAGTCAGGATCCTTACTTTTTATATATTTTACCGCATCTTTAATTAAAACTGAATAGGATATCAAGGAAAACATGTATAACGCATCATTAATGTTATTTTCAAGGCTAGGCATGATATCGATATTTTTTTTTGATGCAATGATCTTTTCTTTGACTTCATTAATTTCTGTAGCATCTGGTTTTATTTTAATCGCTCGATTGCAAGATTCTAATGCCTTACTATATTCATTTATCATTATAAAGACGTTAGCCAACTCCTTCCAAAGGTTGAATTCTTGGGAATTTTCTTCAACTAAACTTTCAAATATGAGCACGAGATTGGAATATGCAATATCGAAGAGTCGGTCTCGTTCTAAAGATTCTTTTATTGCTCTTATAGCTTTATCATACAATTCTTGACAAAAATAAGCATAACCCAGGTTATTCCAAGCCAATTTATCATTTGGATTCAATTCTATAGCTTTATTATAGGCATTTATGGCTAGTTCATACTCTTCTTTTTGCCTGTAAGTTCTCCCAAGATCTATCCAATTAGCAGCATTGAAAGGGTCTTTTTCTAAGGCCTTTATAAAAAATTCAATTGCTCCATCATAATCTTCACTCTCAAGTAAAATATTTGTCATGTTAATCAAGGCGCTATCAAAATTAGGATCAATTTCTAATGACTTGAGATATAACTCTTTAGCTTCATCTATTTTTCCCTGACATTCATTCGCCCATCCTATGTTATTCAATGCAAATTTATTATCTGGTTCAAGAACAAGCACTCGCTTGTATAATTCTACACCCTTTTCATACTTCTTTAATTCAACATAAGATATTCCCATATTGATCAAAGCATCAATATTTTCTGGTTCTACATTGATAACATGTTTATAGGCTATAATGGCTTCTTCATAATTACCTTCATTGAATTCTTTCTTTCCTATTTCTTTAAAAGTTTTAATATCAGTCATGGTTTAAGTTCAAAATAATTGTTGAAAATGTATACTATACCCAATATAAGGATAGTCTAAACTAAATCTAATACTTTTCTCTTTTAGCATTTGAGCAATTACCCCTAATTTTTTATATATTTTTCGTGTTGCTTGAACAAAAATCTTTTCTAAAAAATTTAAAAGAGTATTTAACCGTTAAAGAGTATAAATTAATTTATTTTTATGGGCTAAGATTTACTCATTCTTTCCCAAGATCGTGACTGAGCATACACTGAATGCACCTCCTAAATTATGAGCCAAGCCGATTTTTGCGTTAGGTACCTGCCTCCCTTCAGCCCTACCTTGTAATTGTTTAGTTATCTCAGTAATCATCCTGCACCCCGTAGCGCCAATAGGGTGACCAAATGATTTTAATCCACCGGAAGGATTTATTGCCGTTTCTCCATCCCAATTAAACGTGCCTTTTTTCAATTCTTCGACAGCTTTTCCTCTATCGCAAAATTGGAGGTCTTGACAATTTAGTAACTCGGTTATGGTAAAACAATCATGCACCTCCGCTAAATCTATTTCTTTACGGGGGTTAGTTATATTCGCTTCTTTATATGCCATTTCACAGGCTTTCACTGTAGCAGGGAAGTGAGTAAAATCATAAGAAGGCCAATACCACGGAGCCATCGTGTATACGGAAATTGCATTTGATTTGACGAGAATGTAATCATCCGAATGAGCATAACTTTCTGCTAATTCTGGAACGGTAATTATTAGTGCTGCTGAACCATCGCTCATCGCGCAACAATCAAATCTTCCCAGTGGATCGGCTATCATGGGAGCCTTCATAACTTGTTCAATCGTTACTGGACTTTTAAAATGAGCTTTAGGATGATGCAATCCGTTTTCATGGTTTTTTACGGCAACTCTAGCTAAATCCTCTTTAGTCCATCCATATTCGTGCATGCATCGTGTTGCTGCCATGCAAAACATTGCTGGAGCAGAAGGTAGTGGATAAATGGGATGCCCGAAAATCTTAAATCCTGGAAGTCCACTTCCTCCCTCATCCATCAGTTTTTCAACACCACATGCCAGTGCAATGTCATATGCTCCGCTGGCAACGCCAAAACAAGCATTCCTAAATGCATCCATACCTGAGGCACAATAATTTTCACATCTAGTTACGGGTTTTCCATCCAACCTCAATGCATCTTCTACTAAAGTACCGCTTAATCCTGTAAAATAGTAAAAAATTCCTACCCATGCTGCATCAACCTCATCTTTAGTAATTCCTGCATCCTTAAATGCTCCCTCTGTAGCTTCTACCAATAAATCATATTGATTTTTATCCCATCGTTCCCCAAATTTAGACATATCAGCTCCAATTATTGCGACCTTATCTTTTATTCCACCTTTTGACATATTCCTCAACCTCTTTTATGACCTCCCTCTTTTTGGTCTACATTTCCAATAATAATTGATGAATTCAGCACCTTCATGTATTCTCCTGAAAGTTAATTCCACCCTCATTCCAATTTTAACATTATTCTCAGGATTTTTTATTTCAGTCATATCAAGTAAAATCCTCCCGCCCCCATCTAAATCTATAACACATCTTGGAACAGGCGTTTCATAATACTCACCACCTATTAAATGATCCAAAGTATATGTAAAAATCGTTCCTTTTAATTGAAGTTTAACTTTTTCAAAATTATTCGTGGTCCTACATTTAAAGCATGACGTAAACATTCGAGGATACTGAATTAATCCACATTCTTTGCATTTATTTCCATACATTTGATAGATAGAATCTGTTTCACGCCAGACTATTACGGCTGAACTCTTACGCGTGTATCGATCTTTATCAAGAAGTTTTTTATTACTAATATAGATGCTGTAATTATCCAATGCTTCCATATTTTTTTGATAACCTAGTGCTACATGAGTCTTGTTGAGTTCCTTTACCATATTTTTATCCTTAACTTGCATTAAAATTCCATCAGCACCATTTCCATAGCCAGCTAAAATGATTTTAGCGTCGGGTTTGGGCCTCTTTAAAGCAGAAATAAGCAACATGAAAGGCATTGGAGTTCCGAGATCCCCTATTTGAAAAAACAATCCATTTTGGGCAACACCTTGAGGAAATTTTAAAGATTTAGCAAGACGGGCGTGCATTCTTGGATTATCGTAATACAGGGCGGCATGTCCTATTTCATAAGGCTTTAAATCATTTCGTTTTAAGAGTTCTAAAATAACATTCCTCATTGAATTGAAATAAAATTGAGCATCAGTTTTAGGTTCAAACGTTCTAATAAACTTATCTTGTTCAGTTCTCTTCCAAGGACCTGTAGTATTAGCAGAAATTGAATAATAATCTTCAATGGAGATAGGTAATTTATCATCATCAGCTATTAAAATTGCGGCAGCCCCATCTGCAAAACCATATTCCCACATCGTGGATGGTTCTGGAGTTCTTGTATCTGCAGCAATGACTAAAATTGATTTCACATCATTATTGGCTTTAATCGTGTCTATTGCACGGGTCATTGCGGTTGTTCCCGCTTTTAATGAATCTGTAAAATCAATGGTAATAATGTTTTCTCTCAAGTCAAGAACAGTTGCTATCAATGAAGCAGAATCTTTTTCAGTATAAACTTGAGTAGTAGTCGCAAAAAACAACCCATCTACTGTCTTAGGGTCTATTCCAAGCATGCAATCTAATCCTGCTTCTACAGACATCGTTATTGTATCTTCATCGATACCTGCAATTGCCTTGCTCCCGGGAATAGCAGGAAAGTCCCATGCCTTACTTATTAAGTTCCTAGAAAGTAAATTTTTGGGAAGATAGGCACCATAGGATTTAATACCAATCATTTTAAAAATTCCTCATGTAAAATTAAATTAATCATTTATTGAAGAAATAATTAGATTTTTCCCTTATATAAAGCTTCTCAATATCTTACAAGTTCCGAGCAAGAAATATTAATAATTAAATCAAGGGAGATTGAATGGTAAAAATCATTCTTTCTCATTTTCAAATTTTTTCTCTAGGACGATAAACATTGGTTTAAAGCCCATATTTTTGCCCATTATGTTCATTAGCTTTTTTACTGATGCAATGTCATATCCTAAATTAATTCTTATTGAGTAGCACCCCCAAGATTTGAGAATGCTAATTGCTTTTTCTGCTAAGACTTTTCCTATTCCTCGACCTATATAGTTTGGTTTGGTTGCCCAATTATCCAAGTACCCTATGTACCTGCCAATTGAATCTTTTTTTGCTTCAATGACACCCATTCCAACCACTTCACCGCTTTTAATATCTTCAGCGATTAAAGTTATTCTTTTCAAGTTAGGCTTGAACTGGCGAAGTCCGGATGATTCTCTCCATATTTCTTCAGTAAGACCAATATCATATTTATCTTGTAGATGTTCTAAGATTTCTAATGTTTCTTCATAATCAGAAGTCCTATAATTTCTAACAATAATATCTGTTTCTAATTGTTCCGACATTAATTTTTCCTTTTTTATCATTTATTTATTATTTCTTAGCTTTTAATTTTATTCACTAAGGATATATCAATTTTTTTTGATAAACATTTTTCATTGGTTTTTTTATCAATGATGAATAATAAATATTCATTAATTCGAGGTAAAATAGGAGATATGAATAAGATTTCTTCTCCTTGAAACCAGAAATCTATCTCTTCTTGCAAAATTTCTTTTTCAAAATATTCCTCTACATGATTGATGGTTGTAATGACATTTTCCCTATCCTCATTAGTATTGTTTTGGACTAAGATTTCTAGTTCATTACTATCTTCAATTATATTTATATTTTTAACTATAAAACATTCTTTACCGAAAAATTCATCTCCTTTTTTATCTGAATCAAAAAGCTGGAGATTTAAGAATTCACTTCCCCCATTTATAGCTTTTATATGAGAGACATTGTATCCTTTTAAGGTTAAAAAAGAAATTGCTTTTTGTTTTTTTATGGAAAGATGATCATGTTGTTTTATAGCATCATTGAAATAAGATCTTATATTTAAATGTATTAAATCATTTAATTCATTCTTGATTTGGAGACCTCTTTCAATTTTTTTTTTAATTATTGCCGTTTTAATTATTTCATCTTTTACATCTAAATATTCGATAATTTCAAATAATTTCTCTTCAAAATTGAGCTTTATTTTTTCGGTTATTAACTTAATGAGCTCATCTCCAAAAATCCCCAAGTCATTTGGTAATGATACGATGATAATAATTTTTTCAGGGGTCTCTTCTTCTAAACCAGCTCTTTTTTTTTTCTTTTTGAGGTTGTTTGAATTTTTTTTCCAAAGAATGTATAGCCCTTATATTCCACGCCTACATGATCTAAAGAATCTTCTTCCTTTACATCAAAAAACCATATAGGATGGAATTTAATGGGTCTCATAAATTTTTTATTATCTTTATATTGTTCTGTTGGAAAAATTAATAATGGTTGATGCCCTTTTGCCTCATCAAAATAGAGAACGTATATATAACATAGTTGTTCTATTTCATTTTTACTAATTGAAGAGCCATTAAATGAATCTGCCATACTTTGAAAAAGAGATGATATCGTTATTAGGATATTTAGAAAAAAGAATCATCAATACTAAAATTTTAGGATCATTTTAATTATTAGGCAGGCAATAATTTGATATTTTTCACTCTTCTGAATTTATTAAAAAATTTATGATAAAGCAATTTAATTCCCATTTTAACCATATTTTTTTTCATGTACGTTAAGAGTTCATCATTATTCTTCAAATTATATATTCTCTTGTCAATATTTTTATTTGTTTGCTTGACATGCTTGTTCATATACTTTGAATATAAAATACCAGCATTCTTATGGTTTTTCTCTGCTTTTATTATTGCCTTTGCTGCTAATCTTCCGCTTAATGCTGCGGCATCCATTCCAAGGCCCCTATACATATCAACTAATCCCGCTGCATCTCCAACGTAAAGGATTCTCCCACTTCCTAAATGAACTCTTCCCTCTCCCATTATCATGTTACTCGAAAATCCTTCTTTTCTTATTATCTCTCCCTCAAGATTGTATTTCTGCTTGATAAAATTAAAGAAATTTTGACCGATTTGTGAGATATCCTTATCATAACCCGTTCCTATCACCCAAAATTCATTTTTTTTATAGATCCAAGCAAACATCATGTTATTAAAATCCAAGTTCCAATATTGATAGAGACATTCGGGATCTAGATCGGATTGTCCCTTGAAATAATAATTAATTGTTGCTCCTGATGAATGATTTTCAAAATCTTGGGGTCTCTGCTTCATTCTGATTTTCGGCATGAGTCCTGTTGCGTCAATTAAATATTTTGTTTTAATTTTGAGTTGATTCTTTTCTTTATCTTTAATGGTCACAATAAAATTGTTATCTTCTGTTTCCCAATCAATTAATGACGTTTCATCTTGAAATTTGGCACCATATCTGATTGCAATTTTATTTAACCAATCATCAAAAATTTCTCTCGTGAAATTATACATTTTAAAAGATGTTTTCAATCCCTTTTCATTCGGTAAAATTATTGAAATTTTTCTTATTTCATTCGAACAGAGTTTTTCTTGAGGGATTTTTTCTCCAATAATTCTTGATAAATACTTGAATTGAATTCCTGAACAAGATTTCATCCGGGGAGTCTTATATTTTTCAATAAAGAAAGTTCTAAGTCCCCCTCTTGCTGCAAATTTAGCTGCTACTGACCCTGCGAATCCTGCTCCTGCAATAAAAACATCATATTTTTCCATAGATTATACTATAAAAATTTGGAAATTATCAGATATATAACAGATATTGATTCGATTAAATAAATATTAAGGAAATCTACTCTTAAATATCCATAACATGGCTGATGCTAATTACTTTTTTTTTCTATCATTATCTGTAATTGTTGTAGGTTTTGTATTAAAAAAAATGAAAATATTAACGGAGGATAATGGAAGGGTAATTGTAAAAATAATATTTAACATTACATTACCTGCTTTAGTTTTAAACGTTTTAAGTTCGATAAAATTAGATTTTACTCTTTTTTTATTACCTATAATCGCCCTTATATTCAGTTCTGCTGTATTTTTTTTTAGTTTTTTAATTGTAAGAAAATATCCTAAAGAAATTAAAAGCATTTTTCTAATGATGGTCATAGGATTTAATATGGGAAATTTCGCTTATCCTTTAATTGAAGGAATATGGGGTGAAGATGGGTTACAATATATTGTCTTGTTTGATATTGGAAATGCACTTGTTATTTTTATCATTATAGGCTTTATAGCCTCATATTATTCCAAAAAAAATAATTTTCAAGTAAAAAAAGCGATTTATAGAAGTAGTTTTTTAAGACTACTGAAATCTCCTCCATTAATAGCGGTTTTTGCAGCATTAATCATAAATTTGGCAGGATTTGTCATCCCTTTATTCATTGTAGATTTTTTAAATATTTTATCTAGAGCAAATATGGCTCTGACTTTACTCAGTTTGGGTATATTTTTAAATTTTAAAAGTCTGTTTAGATATAATCTTTAAAAAAAATGTCATGTTTTATAAATTCTTAGACATCCTGCTTTTTTTACCCTTTCTATTG
>DXJM01000094.1 GCA_019057355.1 Promethearchaeota archaeon
TAATATTTTTACACATATTACTCGTTCTAAATTTAGATGAATCGGTAAATGGAAAAAAAAATGTTGGCTGCGGTATTTCATAAAAATAAATCTGAAGGGGGAAACATAATTTTAGAAGAAGTTGATGTTCCCCAAATAAAAAAAAGCGATCAAGTTTTAATAGAAGTAACCTCTTGCGGAATATGCGGAACTGATTTAAAGATTATGTCTGGTGGACATCCTGCAAATGATAAGACCATTTTAGGACATGAATTTGCCGGGATCATAAGAGAAATTGGAAAGGAAGTCCAAGATTTAACGATTGAAGATAAAGTAGCAATAGATCCAAATGAAAAATGTGGATACTGCTATAATTGCAGGAGGGGTTTCTCCAATCTCTGTGAATACATGGCGAAAGGAACAACTTTCGGGATTTTTCAAGATGGAGGTTATGCAAAATACTGCGTGGTTCCAAGAAGTGCTCTTTATAAACTCCCGGACGGAATGGACATGAAGGTGGCAGCTCTAATAGAACCATTATCATGTGCAACACATTGCCATAACATCGCAGACGTTAAAGAAACAGATAATGTCGTGATCATTGGCGCAGGCCCAATGGGTTTATTAATACAATCCCTACTTAAAATCCATCCTTTAAAAAATTTAATCATAATGGAAGTTAATGAGTGGCGCCTTCAAAAATCTGAGGAATTGGGGGCGGACCACGTCATTAATCCTTCAAAGGAAGATTATAAGAAAGAAATTATGAATATCACCAATAACAATGGTGCGGATATCATTATAGATACGGTAGGAATGGCGGATACCTTTGAAATGGCACAAAAAATATGGTCTTATGGAGCAAAGATCGTGTGTCTTGGGCAAGACGCGCATGCAGAAGCGAAAATAAAGCCAAACGACATCGTGAGATATCAAAGGAAAATCTTAGGTTCATATATTTACACCTCAAAAGATTATCTTGATGGGATTGAATTACTTTCCAATAAAAAAATTGATATAAACAAGATAATTTCTAAAGAAATTCCCTTGAAGGACATTCTTTCAACGGGATTTAGATTAATGAGAGAAAAAACATGCGCAAAAATTATCACCCTCCCCTAAAAATAATTTAGAATATAAAAAAATAGGAAAACATAGTTTTTTAAGGTATATAGGTTTTATTTTCCCAAGGTTGATTAAAAAACGTGTCTATTGATACATCAATTCCTGCATATCTTGCTGTAAAAGATATTTCATATCTTAATGTTGCATTATTTAAAAGTAAACCTTCAATGTAATCCGTTTCAAGTATTATAGTAAAATTCTGACTGGTATAAGATGAAAACCTGCGAAATTCGAAAATTTGTGAAGTGGGAGTGCCACCAATTTTTTCTCCGTCAGGAAGAGCTGTCGTGTTGGTAGTATTATATGTACGTAAACTAATATCTAACCTTATATCGAATATTGAATAGACACCGCCATTATTCACGTTAAATTGAAAAGACATGTTCAATAGGTCGTCAGAAAAATCGTCCAGTGTTCCATTATCCCAATGATTGAATTGTGGCGTTCCAACAAGAGCTAAGTCAATGTTAACAGCACTCGCGGGAATGGATATAATATACCCTACTAATATCAGACTGCAGAGAGTTCCTAATACTTTAAAGAATTTACTTGCTCGAAATTTTCGTTTAATTTTCACGTGATATTCTTTATCCTTTTTGAGTTCGGCAGTCCTAAACACGTGCTGTAAAAGCTTAATTCCTGCGGCTATCAACATCAAGTAAGCTATGAGTTGGATCCCAATTGATATATGAATCATTGCATAAGTAATCTCATATGTCCCGAATGAAACACCAGGAGTAAAGCCCCCAAAAATATAGAAAAGAAATATTGCCGAATAGATTGAATCAACAATGCTTGCATAACCGCTTGCCACGGTATCCTTTTTGAACGTGTGATTGAGAATGGTCACTGCTGTTCCAATAACTCCAATAATTAGAATACCCAAAACATAGATGTCGCTAAATTGCATTATTCCATAAGTTTCAAGGAAATAAATGATTAATAGGGGAATTACCAAGTAAAAAAATGCCTTCAACACGCCATAAAAGATCATTGCGTGGAGTTTTATTTTCATAAAATCTAACCTAGTTTTTTATTGAATTTAGATTTAATTTTTTGTATGACATAGTATAAAAAAAAATATTATATAAATTCGCGGTAACTCAATAGGGAAAAAAACATGAATTCAATTTATTACATTTTAATACAAGTGCTATAAAAAATGAGCTTAGATGTTCCCTTGAAGTTAGAAGAGAATAATTTAAAGGAAATGCCAAAAAAACGCCACCAGGCACCCGCTCAAGGAAATTTAATGCCAGGGGGGGGACTCTCCAAAAAACCCGTTAAGGGCTTTTTTTTTGAACCCCCGGTACCCAGATCTTCAGTCTGGTGCGTTCCCGGGTTTCGCTACCTTCAGATAATGAAAGTAACTACGCCACCCTGGCCAATGTTCTGAGCGCGAACTGCCCGAGAGAATCACGCCCTTTTTAAAGATGTGGGCCAATTTTGAGCAATCCATCGTGGAATGGGAACTCTTTTAGTGGTCCAGCATAAATTAGAATTAGGTTAAAAAATTTTCTTAATTTAATTCTAATATCTTAGTTAGTTAAAAATATCATATAAATTTTTTTAATGAACTTAGAATAAAGTGTTTAGAATCGTAGCATGTAGAGAGTTTTAATGTTTTTCATCAACTACTTTTTAGAGTTGTCATGTTTTAAGATAAATTATCATCAATGTCAAGATCTATTGGTTCTATTTCAAAATAACGTTGTTCAGACCTTTTTTTGACTATATCAGGTTCCTTATCTTTTTTAGGTTCTTTGTTGATGATTAAAATCTTCTTATTTTCTAGAAATGATTGTATATCTTGATCTTTTAGCTTGTTATATTCAATAATACTTCGCTCTTCTAAATATTTTTGAAAATCTTTTATAATAGTGAAAATATCATCTGGTTTAAAGGAGTCCTTGAAAATGAAGCCTCTTTTTTCTAAACAATGTTTTGCATACCACCAATAAAAGATGACACTTACTATTAAGACGAGAAAATTATTTATGAGACTGACTTGTTTGAAATCGGTATAAATACTTGAGATAGTCCCCGCTCCCGTAATCATGATGACTTGTCCTTCAATATAAAGAATAGCAAACGAAAAGAGGAAAAAAGGGAGGTTATTTGGCGTGAAAATGCGGAATTTATATACTTTGTGTCCTAATCCTCTTAAAACGATTATCGAAGTGAGTATCATCAATAAAATGTCCATGGAGATTCTAAACACATCTACACCTACTGCAGAGGAAACGGTTCTAAATGAATTGACGAAATTAAATGACCTGAACCATATAATCATCCAAATTAAGAGATAAAATACTGAAGAAAAAATATTTGGCATGCCTTTTTTAGAGCTTTGAATGAAAAGTAAGATGAGGCGTAATGATATTAAAAAAATTATAAAAAACATGACAATATTCCATCCAAAATACCAATACAATGGATCTAGGGGGTCTCCACTGTTTTGTGGCTGAAAATAATCCTTAAATCCGATAAAAGTTCCAATTTGCATCAATAGAGAAATTATTAGTGCGATGACTAAAAATATTCCACTCATAAATTTGCTATTCGACTTGTGTCTTCTTGTTCCAATCAATTTATTATCGATTTTACCTGAAAGAACTTCAAATCCAGATTTAATGAAAAAAATTTGAATAATATTCCACCCAAAATACACTATAATAAAACTTACAGGAAGGGCTAAATCCCATCCTAAAAATTGAATTGGTAATTGATCTGAAGATCCTAAAAGAAAATATAATAGTATTATGATGAAACTTACAAGAAATAAGGCTAAAAAGGAAAAAATCTTTCTTTTTTCAAATATTTTCTCTGAAAGAAAGAAGGTGTCTTCTAATTGGGGATAAAGTGATACTATCATCATAAAAATAAAAGTTAGGGCGCTAGTCGTAGCAATGAACAATGCAATA
>DXJM01000095.1 GCA_019057355.1 Promethearchaeota archaeon
CTTTACGATAGTTTTTTATTGAATTATGATCTATTATTATTTAATAATGGTCTTTTGTAATAATACTTCAAAAAATACATCTCTTGCACGCGTTTTTAACGAGGACTTAGTATTAGTAGTAGTATTATTACTCTAAGCGAGTAAATCTTGATGACCTTTTTATTTTAAGATACTCACGGGATTTACTTGCTGGTGTGAAATTTTCAATTAAAAAGGTCATTTTTTTTTATTCCCAAAAGATCAAAAATAAATATGGAGGTAAAAAAGAATATGACGACCATCATTAAGGAAGAAAAGAGGATTATTATCCAAAATGATTTTGATTCCATGATAATCCCAATTTTCGATGTTAGTAGATTTCCTATGCCTGGCGAGCTCTATTTTTCTGAGAAGGATCTCGCATGGTAGCAATCATTGAAAAACAATCAATCTTTACTTGATTATTATTTTCAATAATTAGAGGAAACAATGGATCAATTAATCAAATTTAAAAAACAAGACATTTAAGAGGTCAAATACAAATTTGTCATAACTTTTATATATACATTTTGATAGTTATTTACAGATTTTATCAAAATTGTTTTTCACAAATAAAGGAGAATGAGGCGAACGAAAAATGGAAAAATTATCAACGGATTTCTTCAAAAAAGACGATGATGATGATGATGGAGATATTGAAAAAGATTCTTTAGAGGAAATGAATAACGAATTAATTTTAAGTATCTCTAGCAAAGAATTTAAACCTTCAGGACTTTACACCCAAATAGAGGATGAAATTAAACTATCCCGACTTAGAAAAAAATATCGAAAATTTTCTTCTTAATTCAATCATTATGTTATTTAGATAATTTTATTATGAAAAATTATCACCCTCTTATTCTATAAATTCTTCATCTGAATTAAACAAATTATGTCGGAGTTTTTAATTAATAAATTGATGACTTTTACTAAGAAAGTTGGAGATAAGCCAATAACAAATTCGACCTATAATGAGTTTAAATCATATGATAATAAATTATATACTGGAATGGTTATTGGGGGAACTCACCAGTGGAATTATAAAAATGGAAAATGGTTTGAGATCAAAAAGGCTCCTGATAGATGGGAATTTTCCTTTAATAGTGTAAAAAATCGATCACGCAGTGCACCTTTAAATACAGGAGCCCAGATTGGGACGAAATATCATTGGTATATCATGGCAGATCAAATAGCTACAAAACTTGATGCTAATTCGTACATGACTCAAATGAAAGGAATTAAATTCAAAATCGGACATAAAAAACCTTATTGGAAAACTTTTAGTTATAATTATCCAGAACAACAATCATACAAAGAACGGTTAATATCGACTTTAGAATTTATTCTCGAGCACCTTAAAGAACATTGATGAAAGTAATGTGTTTATATGACTTGTTTTATTCTATCGAGCGCTTCTTTTATTCTTTCAACTGGTTGGGTAAGCGCAAATCTAACAAATCCCTTTCCAAATTCACCAAATCCGACTCCTGGAGTTATGACAACACCCACATTAATCAGTTTTTTAACAAATTCCATGTCATCTTTTTCACCTTCTGGTATGGAGGTCCAAACATAAAAAGTTGCACCTGGTTTTTCTGTTATCCATCCCATTTCGTTTAATCCTTTAATTAACAGATCTCTACGTTCTTCATAAATTTTCATGATTTTTGCAACGATGTCTGGCTTTTTTTCGGAATTATAGAGGCCAAGTCCTTTAATAACCGCTTTTTGAATAAAAATAGAACCTCCGGAATCAATTTGAGATTTTATATTTCTCAATCCTGAAATAATATCCTTGTTTCCCGCCACCCAACCACAACGAAATCCCGTCATGTTAAACATTTTTGATGCGCTATTTATTTCAACGTGTGCATCACTTATTTGAAGGAGTGAAGGTGCAATATAATCATTAAAGGTAAATTCGGAATAAGGATTATCATAGACGATAAAAAAATTATTATCCTCTGCCAAGTCTGTTGCTTCTTTTAAAAATTCTTTCGTTGCGATGGCTCCCGTGGGATTATTTGGATAATTTAAATACATCATTTTTGCTTTTTTAAGAATATTCCTATCAATCTTCTCGAAATCTGGGAGAAAATTATTTTCTTTCTTCAAGGGCATTAAAAAAGGATTTCCATCACATAATTTTGTTGCTCCGTTTTCATATACGGGATACCCTGGATTAGGACACAATACGGTATCACCAGGATTAATAAAAGCTCGAGCAATATTTGCAACCCCTTCTTTTCCGCCCATAACATGAGATATTTCTGTTTCTGGGTCAAATTTTAGGCCAAAACGCACTTCATACCATCGAGCAACAGCTTCCCGATAAACGAATTCTCCCATACTTGTTGGATATTTTTGATTGTCTGGATTTCTTACTTGCTTGACCAATTCATCTACTATAATAGAGGGCGTGTCTAAATCAGGGTCACCAATTCCTAAGGAAATTAAATCAATTCCTTCTCGCTTCTTTTTTTCTTTAAATTCCTCGATAGCGGCAAAAATGTATTTCGGTAATCTTCCAATCCTCTCAGCATATTCTATTTTTATAACTAACACCTTTTTGAATTAAGAAGTTCTCAGAATGAGTAGGAATAAATCATTAAAAAAGAGTTAAAAACTTTACGATTATGATAACTCTTTTTTCCAATCCTTTTCGGTCTTCCATTGATGAGCACAGATTCCACAAATGAATTTAAAACCATAGATTTTATCTGTTCCAAAATCATAAATTAAATTATCATGATCAATTACTTCTCTGATTGAATTTCTATCCATGTTGAAACATTTTGGGCATTGCCTCCTCAAGCCCTTTCTAATTTCTTCAAGAATAATTTTTATTTTTGAAGCTGGAGGGGCGACATCTTGAATTATTTCAATTTTCTCTTCGGTAATTTCAACAGGTAAAATTTTCTCCTCGATAAATTCCGGTTTTTGCAGAAATTTGAAAAATAAATCCGATAATAAATGATCTACCGTTTCACCTGCTTTGAGCTGCTCTGTTAGAGAGTTCTCGATTTCTTTTAATGCTGCTAAATCTTCACGATCCAAGAAATGAACTTCCCCTAGTTGAAGATCTGGATAGTTTGTTTTGGTCTTGAGCTTGGTGAGAATAAAGTGACTATAATCCGTTATCAGATAAGGCAAGTTAGCCCTCATTTCTTTAATATTCTCTAAACGAAATTCTCCTCCATTTTTTGACACCCATTGCTTCACATCAGCTAAATTCTTTAACATTTCTTGATTATTCTTTAATTCTGCAATCTTTTGCTTGTTTTCGATTAAACCATATACGATGAATGGGGCTTCTTCGGCAATTGTTTTTTCAATAAAAACATCCATCATATCTGCTAGTCGAGTAAAATTATCGTCAATCCGATCGTCGATCATAATAAAAAATACTCCTGCTACAGTCCCTACATATAACGCCTTATCTATTGATAATTCTTGTTCTAATTTTGTGTCTTTTCGCCATGATCCTGCCGATTTAAATTTAATCACGTCAAAAGTCCTATTTCTATATATCAACGAAAATGTCCAAACATAGGGATCCTTCGTAAAATGGTGTATCAATCCTTCGGGATACAATCCAACTTTTTCAATCCCTCGAGGAGAAGGTTCAGATCCTTCTATTTGGTCCTGAGTTGCTGTTTTTTTTATCTCATCAAAAAGAAGATCCGGAAAAGCATCTCCAATAGATCGGAAGACACACGTCTGAA
>DXJM01000096.1 GCA_019057355.1 Promethearchaeota archaeon
AAATATAAATTCAAAATAACATCACGATATTATATTTGAATAAAAATATTGTTTGCTTTAGTTTAAATGAGTTAAAAGTTTTTATCAAGGTGAATAAAACAATTGAAAAATTTTGTCGAAGAAAAATTTGATAAACCAACAAGTAAGAAAAATGAACAAGAGCAAGAAGATTCTAATTTATTGAATAAAATTAAAGCTATAAAAACACCCGTGAAAAATGAACTTTTAGTAACATTATTAGATGGAGAATGGCATTCCGAAACGGAGTTAATTAGAATAGCAAAAAAAGAAAAAAATTATGCTGGGGCCGTTTTAGTCGGTACAATGCTAAATTCTATAAATGCTTTTAGCCAACAAGTTTTTCTAATGAAGAAAATATATAACGGAGAATGGCATTTTAAAATTACTGAAAATTATATCGGTTTAACAAGAGCAGCTTTCACGAAAAATAATCATAAAAATTTCAAATCAATAGAGAATTAATTATTTTTTTACGCATTTTCCTTTATATATATTAAAATCTTTACAATTAGAGCAAAATCCCTTGTTATCATTGGCGTCTAATCCTTCTTTCCAACATTTTGGACAAAGATAATACCTGTAATGAATGTTATTTTTTCTTGTTGAAATTTTAAATACATTCATTTCGCATAGACAACATGTTGTTTTTAGCATGATTATAGTTCCTTTTTTTGGTAATGGTAAGTATGATTTACATGCTTCATCAGAGCACGCTAAAAAACGTTTCTTCTTTAAATTAATGAATTTCATTGGATAAGAATTACATTTTGGACATTTTCCCTTTGTTAGAGGAAATTGATTTTCTGTTTTTACTTGATATCCTTTTGTTATTTTCAAAAAATCTACTTTTTTAGATAAAAAAGAATCAAAAAGCTCTAAAAATCTTTTTTTAATCTCATCGATTACTTCATTAATGTCCTTTTTTCTTTCCTTTATATCTTCTAAATTTTGCTCAATCCATTTCGTGAAATCTGGTTTTAAAAAAGGAAGCCAAACTTTTATCAAGCTATCTATTAAAAACATGCCCAATTCAGAGCAATGATATGAACCTTTCTTTCCAACTTTATCCTTGTAAATCACTTTTCTTTTTTCCATGGTTTCAATAATGGCGGGTCTTGTAGCTTTTGTTCCCAATCCATTTTTTTCCATTAATAATAAGAGAGTCGTATCATTGTACTTTGATGGAGGTCGTGTTTCCTTTTCAGTTATCTCAATTGCTTTTATTGGAATTGTCTTATCTTTTATCTCAATTTTCATCTCAAATTTAGGTTTTAGAAATGGTACAATTTCAAAGAAACCATCATTAATTAAGGATAAAATCTTAGCTTTAAAAGGCTCATCCTTAATTAACAATTCAAGAACTTGTTTTGATTCTGTAGAATCATTTCCAAATAGAGCTAAGTAATGCCGTGCAAGTAAATCATATGCTTTTTTTTCAGTAAAAGTACCGAATCTATTGATATTTAGTTCTAAGCTTACTATTGGAGTAATTGGCGGGTGATCCCCTGCATCTTTTTTTCCTCTCGTAGGAATTATTCTATTTTCTTTTAGCAAGTTACTTGTATAATTTCCATATTCTGTGTGAGACGTGAATTGTTTTAATAGGATTAAGTGCTCAAAATCAGGCTTGTAAATGTCAGTATCGGTCCTGGGATAGGATATTATTTTATTTAAATAAAGAGAATTCAGTACATCCATTGCTTTTTTAGCAGAGATTCTTAGATGTTTTGTAAGGAGGATTAATGCTTTATTCGTATTGAGGGGGGAAGGAGGTTTTCTTTTTATTAGGTTTTGATTGAGATTATTAATGATGGCGTTTTTTTCATTTTTTATTTTATTATGTATTTTTTTTGCATTTTCTTCATCCTTTTTTTTAAATGGATTTAGTAAATGATGAGCTCTAAACATCTCATTTTGAGCAATTAAGATGGCATCAATAGTAAAATAGTTTTCAGGAATAAATCCTTCTATTTCTTTTTCGCGCAAGTATAACAAATATAATGTAGATGTTTGTACTCTTCCGATTGAAGTCCAATTAACGTTAAATTTTTGTAAGGCCAGTTTAAATGAGTTGGTTATTTCTCTTGTCGCAGCAAATCCTATAATTGCATCTACAATTGCTCTCGCTTCTCCTGTTAGGGCCCATTCATATTTAAGTGGTATTAAATTTTGATATTTATTTTCTATTTCATTTTTTTGAAGAGTGCTTAACCATAATTGCAACACTTTTATAGAAGGATTTTCTTTTTTAACATAGGGGAGGGCATCTATTATTCCAATATTACATCCTTCAATATCAGCATCAGTTCCAATAATGCAATAGGTGCATTTTTGGGCATATTCTTGAAGTATTTTTATATATGGATCCATTCCCTTAATTTTATATTTTTTAATTGATTCATGATTAGTTATAATTTCGCGTGGAGGTGGATTCTTCCAATTTCTATATTTTGGAGTATTTCGATATTCTAATAAATGACCTCGTAATGGTATTACGTAAATATTTTTAGATGGAACTTGATATACATATAAATATTGTGTTATTTTTATTTTTTTTATTACACCAAGTGCTTCAGCGATAGATTTTGCGGCCTTGCTTTTTTCAGCAATAATTAAGGTCGACATTTTTAATATGATTGTTGCTTCGCATGTTTAATTTCGTAATAAATTGGATATTAATTAATAAAAGTTATTAACAAAAAAATGGTTGGTTTGATAAATTTATGAAACCAAAAAGAATGAAAAATTATTCTCTCGGAAGTGTAAAATAAAATTCTGCTCCATATTTTTTTCCGAGCGATTCAACCCAAATTTTCCCGCCATGGGCTTCTATAATTCCTTTGGTTATATATAAACCTAATCCGCTTCCTTTATTAAATTTTGAATAATTTTCTGGTTTTTGATCAATCATGGCAAATTTTCCGAAAAGTTGCTTAATTTCTCTTTCGGAGAGTCCTATTCCAAAATCTTTGATTTTAAATAATTGAAAATTTTGTTTTTTCTCACTTGAAACTAAAACTTGTCCGCCTCTTTCTGAAAATTTCACTGCATTTGATAATAAATTAGTAAATACCTGCATAATTCGAGTTGGATCTATATTTAATGATAAATTTTTTTCAATTAATACTTCTATATTTACTTCTTTTTCGATAATTTGAAAATTCAGATATGCAAGGCATTTATTGATTATTTTTACAATATTTTCCTCTTTAAGGATTAATTCAATTTTTTTAGCATCTATTTTCATTACATCCATCAATTGATCTATGTAATATTCTAATCGAGAAGCATTTTTTAATGATCTCGATAAATCTTCTAGGGTTTCAACCTTCAAATCATTATCTCGCGAAAGTATCAAATCTAAATATCCAATAATGGATATTAGGGGCGTTTTTAATTCATGAGCGGCTATAGTGATAAAATCTGATTTTAACTTGTCCAAATTTTTCAATTCAATATTTTGTTCTCGTAATTTTCTTTCAGAACTAATTAAATTTTCTTCATATCTTTTTTTTTCAGTTATATCAACTATCATTGCAAGTAGAGCAGAATGTTCTTGAAAAGGTATATCTTTAAAATATGCATCAACCCATTTAATTTTGTTAAATTTTGTAATTATCTTGAATGCTATTTGGGCAGAAATTGATTTTTCATTAATCCCCGTTTCTTGTGAGCGAGTAATTTCTGTTAAATTATTCATGATAAAAATAAAATCATCTGGATGAATTATTTTTTTAATTTCAAATCTTCTCCAATTCATGATTTCTTCCAATGAGTATCTTATTAATGAAGAGAACGCTTGGTTACCATACTTTATTACCCCATTTTGGATTATAACAATACCCATTAAAGCTTGCTCAGCTATAGTTCTAAATCTTTTTTCAGACTCTGCTAATTGCATTTGAATAAGATTTGGATCGGTAATATCTTGAGAGGTACAAATTACATATTCTACATTTCCATTTACATCCAATTTTGGAGTTTTTATAATGGAAAAACATCTTCGATTTCCAGTTTTACTCGTTAACCATTCTTCTGTTTTTATTTGTTTTTTCTTGGTAAAAACTTCCCGATTTCCGTCAATACATTTTTTATACTCATCAGGTAATCTGTAATCTATAATTTTTTTGTTTTCTACATCTATTTGATCAACACCAAAAAATTCAGAATGAGCTTTATTAATAGCACTATAAGTGTTTTCGGATTTTAGATTCCAGATCTGAATATCTATATTATTTAAAAGTAAAGCTTGTTCTTCTGATTTTCGCTGTAATTGTTGTTTTGATCGTATCAATTCAATTGTTCTCAGTTCAATCTGTTCTTCAAGTTTTCGATTGAATAGTTTTAATTTTTCTTCGGTATTCTTTATATCTGTGATATCTAAGGACATGAAATATTCACCTGATTTTCCCATATACTGAATCGGTTTTGAACTACTTTTCAACCATCTTATTTCACCATCTTTTGAAATAACTCTGTATTGAAAATTTAGATGAAAATTCTCTTCCTTCCTCATTTGTTGGATTGCAATTTTAAATTGAGTAACATCATCGGGATGGATGATTTCTAAGAAATTACTTACTTTCCAATTTTTTATTTCATTTAGGGGATACCCAGATAATTCAGCAGCACGATGATTAATATATTTTACTTCATAATTTTGAAATATGCAAATCCCTACCCAAAGATTTTCGGCTATAGAACGAAATTTTTCTTCAGATTCTTTTAATTGCATATCTGCTTCTTTTCTCTGTTGAATATCTTGAATAATTACTTCAATATAATTTTTTGAACCCAAGGATATTAAAGAAGCGCTGTATTGCACCCAAATAATGTCTTTATTTTTGTTATATAATTGGATTTCTCGCTTTGGAATTTTTCCTTTAAACAAACTTAAAAAATCTTTTCTAACTTTAGAGAAATATTGATTCGGAATCGAATGAACTTCATTGAATTTTTTACCTATTAGTTCAGATTTTAAAAATCCTGATAAAATCTCGCTTGTTGGATTACAATCAATAATAACGCCATTATCATCTATGATAAGTATTGCATTCGGGGAACTTTCATATATATTTCTAAAACGTTTTTCAGATTTTATCAATTCTTCTTCTGAAAGTTTATATTTTGTAATATCATGGAGATTTAATAAATACATTATTTTTGAGGATTTAAAATCAAGAATTTTACCAGAAACTTCAAAAAACATCCATTTATCAGTATAATCTCTAAATCTAAGTTCTATGGTATCATTTTGTTTTTCTCTTAAATCTCTTAAAAAATAATAAAATTTCTTTTTTTCATCGGGATGGATTGAATTCAAGACAATTTTCTTTGTTATCTCATCTTCCCTATATCCTAATGTTTTAATAAAATTCTCTTGGTTAAAATAAACAATTCTAAATTTATTATCCAAGATGATTATTAGATCATTTAGGTATTCATGTATTAATGGGAAGATCTCTGAGAGCTTGATCACTTTATTAATTTTTTCTTTAACTTGATTGAGAAGTTTGATTGTCCCTCTATAGCCTTTGAAATGATTTTTATCATCATGGAAATGAAACGCATTGATACTATAATAGAGAGTTATTCCTTTAATATCGATAAATTTTGCTCTAAAATCAAAAATTGCTTTTTTTTTCTCTAAATATTTTTGAGGGATTATTTCAAACAAATTTTTATCTAAAAATTGTTCAAATGTAAATTTATGGAAAATATCAGATTGTTTTGAATAATAGGTAAAATTTCCCCACTCATCAGTTTCCCAGACCCAATCACTGATGTTTTTAATAATTTCTTTGCTTATTTCGGAAAATTTTGAGAAAAATGAGGGTTCTATCAATGATATCACTCAAGTATTATTAAAAAGTGACTATGAATAGTAAATTAATAGCAATTAAAATCCCAAGTACTATACACACATTATATTGGTTATAGTGCGATTATTATTTTAATCATCAATTAATGCAATGAATAAAAAAATTGAATTAAAAAGTTAGATACTTAGGAGAGGTGGTCTATAAATAGTATCGTTTAAATTAAAATAGGCGTTATTTTCTATTAGATTAATCTTACAATATATCATTTAAAAATTGAATTATCCAAGATTTCTCACCCACCCTCTTACTGATGTTCGCATTCTTTTTTGACTTTCAATAATAACTTCAAGATCTTTTTCAGTTTTATTGGTTAGATCAATAATTTCTGGAATAAAATTATATTTTATGAAAAAATTTTTGCAATCATTGGATACAATCCCATCACCTATTTTTTTTGGATTATTTTGAATTCTTTTATATTCATTCTCCCAATTTTCAACAAATTGTTGTATATTATCTTTATTGTGAAATATAGGTAATAAACCTAAATTGTTAGGTGTTGTAACTGCAATATTAGAATGCGTGATGGTAAAATTATTTCCATTAAATGACACTGCGATTCCTTTTTCATCTTTTAATCTTTGTAACATATTCATATCTGTAATTGAATCTCCAATAGCGATCATTTCAGATATAGACACGTTCGTTCTTTTAGAAATATCTTCTATAGCAGCTTCCTTTCTCTTGCCTCCTCTTACTTTAACTTGATTCATTATTTTGATATAATCTGATCCCTCTTCTTTCCAAAAAAAATTATTTAAATCATCAATAACATAAAAGAGATTTTTATTTTCATCAAGATATTTTTGAAAAATTTCTTTAACTAAGATATTTACTGATTCTTTAATATTTGTTACAGTATTTTTCAATTTATCTATGTTTAAATCAGTACAATATACATGATCTTTAGGAATATTTAGAACTCTTGTTATCGTATGTGCAAAATGAGAATAACTCGTTGATATGACATATAAATCCCATTCTTTCTGAAGAATTTTAATTAATTCTTTACATCCTGGCAATAATCCAAGATTATTATGGGCTAAATTTAAAAGCTCGTTATCCGAATAAGATGCAACATAAAGAGGTGCCATGATTCGTAGAGTATCTCCTGGTTGATAGTCGAGGATCTTAAGTTTTTCTTTAACACCTGGCACATCAATTATATAATCATCATAATTAGATATCATGAAAAAAAAATCACCCATGTCATATTTTTCTAAACCTAAATCATGTCTTTGGTTTAGTAATTTTCCGATATCTGCCGCGAAATCTACAAAAGAAATCGGCCCTTCTAAATCAAATGCACATATTTTTTTATTCATGAATTAAATCATTGTATCATTAATATAAAATTTATTGATATTTTTGATTTAAATAGCTTCTTATTAAGGATTTAATGTGAATTATTTATCACACTCCATTGCAAACATAAAAATCAAGACTAAATAAGAAATTAGATAAAAATAGCTTTATTTAAGGTAGGTTAATGTGATCAAAACTTTATTTTAAATATTTGCTGAATAGCCTTATCTTTCTCAATGTTGTTTTTCATTATTTCTCTCCAATTGGGCTCAATAGTATCAAAAGCTTCTTGAGCAATTTTTTTGATATCTCTATCTTCTGAAGTGAGAAATGGACCGATATAAACCAATGCTCTTTTATCTTTTAACCTTGTCAAGCTCTCAATTATATAAATAATGGTAAATTTATCGACATCATATTCTTTAAGCTGATTACTTAAATATTGGCATATTATCATGGTCGCCTTAGGATCAGCTATTCTTCCTAACGCCTCAATTATTTTATTACATATAAATTTATCTTTTTCTATTTTTAAAGCTCTGCACATTAAATTAGTAGCCCTTCCATCTTTTAAAAATCCAAGCTTTCGTGCTGCTTCAACTCTATCTTGAACATTTTCCGCGAGAAATAATTAGTTAA
>DXJM01000097.1 GCA_019057355.1 Promethearchaeota archaeon
ACATGTAATTCATTATTAAAATAATGTGCTACTTTATACGAACATAAATTTTTATCCAAATACTTCTCATATTTTTCTCGTTTAATATATGAACTTTCATTATGAACATCAAACTCAATCCTGGCATTACATAATTTACAATTAAATCGAGTAATTTCTTTACCTTCTTTTAATTCAATATCGACTTTTTGATATCCTCTTACTTTTAGATCTGGATCGATAAATATCTGAAAGTGGTGTTCGCAAACTGTCTCTTTAGGGATCGATATAGTAGTTATTCCTGCTTTTTTTAAAAGATATTGAGGAATATTTATTTCCTTTTTTGAATGACATGTTGGACAAATAATTTGTATATTTTGTTCATTAACGAAATTTTCATCAAATAAAAATGTATTCTCCACCAAAGTTTATCATACTCTTTTTTTTTTATTTAAAATAGGTTCTTCTTAATGAAATTTTGCCTATTACTTCACTTTTTCACTAATCCCTTATATGGTATTTTATAACTATAGATATAATGTAACTAAGGTATATTTAAACTTTTCTATTTTTTCCTAGGACAAAGTAGAAAAGTTCACATAGTCATAAAAATAATCCCAAAGCTTTTTAAATCCTAATAAATGACTCTAATCACGCTTGCACAATCGAATTAGCTTTTGAACTTAGCAAAATTTCTATTGATATTCTCATTTTTTTTGTATAATGAAAGTATTATAATGAATTAATAAAGAATAAAAAGTATAATTTAATAGAAAAATTATTATAAATTCAAACTATAAGTATATCTGGTGATAACAGATAGGAGATATATTTAATATTCTCATAACCGGTGTTGGAGGTCAAGGAGTGATCTTGCTCGGTAAACTATTGAGAAAATATGGATTCAAAACACCATTGATAAAAAATGTTGTCGGTACTGAAACTAAAGGCGTTTCACAGAGAGAATTTAATTGAACCTATAATTAATTCCTGCATAGAAGGCTCTGTTTCATCCACGACAAGATATTTGATAGATGGAAGATTATATAATCTAGAACAGGATTATAATGTTGAAGACTTGATTTCTCCAACAATACCGATGAATGATTCTCATTTAGTTCTAGGACTTGAACCCTTGGAGACAATTAGGAATATGAAATTTATTTCGGAGAAAACTATAATTATTTTAAACACGCATAAAAATTTTCCAAGAAATCTCATAATTGATTCTGGAAATGAAAAAAAGTATCCTTCAAATGCATTTATTTTAGAAAAATTGGATGAATTGGCCAGGAGAGTTATTTCAATGGATTTTAATGAATTGTCTAGTGCAAAATTTAATAATCCTATTTATAGTAATAGTATAATTCTAGGAGTAGGAGTTAAAGAATATAAGGAGATTTTCGATAAAAAAATAATTATCGCCTTGTTAAAAGAGTTTTTCAAGGATTCGAAACAAAATATTCAAGCTTTTGAGTTAGGGTACAATTTAATCGATTCAGCTTAACCATTTTATTGTTTGCTTGGATAAATTTTGAAAATATTTATCATGTTAAAATAATTGTGATAACTGATATAAATCATATATTTAAATATAGATTTCTAGTTGAAAATATAAAATATGAGCAAACTATTATTACATGTATTTCTTACTCGAACTCAATCCACGTGAGAAGGAGAAAAAAAAATGCAAAATGATGATTTAAAAATATTTAAAATTCTATATTCTGGAGAAATTGAGGAAGTCATTAATATTGGATTAATAGACTTATTCTCTTTATTAAACGTGTTAGCATTTTATACGAGAGAAAAAAAAAAAATGTATATTTGGGTTGGAGAACATGCATCCAGAACAATTAAAAATTATATTGTAAAATTCCGTGAAATATTTAAAAATGATTATCCAGAATATCGGGTTTTGAGATACATCACCATTGAATCAAAGACTGAGTCTTTTGAATTTTTTAATGATACAGGAATTGAAAAACAAATTCTCCAAAATAAAATCAGCATTGAGGATGCAAAGTATAAGGAACATACAACGGTAATCAATCAGATTAAAGGATTAAAGGAAGAAGCAGATACATATTTTGAGAAAGAACAATATGAAGAAGCTATAGAGACTTCAATAAAAATTATCGATAAAGCAAGAGAAATCGATGAATTATCTTTAGTTCAAGATCAAATTGAATTTATATCAGAAGCAAAAGCACGAGCTAAAGCGAAATCTGTATTAGAGGATATCAGAAAAGAAAAAAGAAAATTAAAAAAACAATTCCAGAACATTCGTCATGGTTCAGATATAGTTCAAGTCCATAATGAAGCGAACTTTTTTGAGCAGAAATATTTAGAATATTTAGATTTAACAGCCTTATCTGATGTAAAGGTTTTATTAAATGATATTAAAAAAAAATTTAATGAATTAAAAACAGAAACTAAAAAATCAGCCCTTATTGAAAATTTTATAGAAAAAATTGAGATTTTAAGGTCTAAAGCCAAAGATGCTTTAAATAGGCGAGAATTTCTAGAATCAATAAACTTATTCAAAGAAATAATTGTAATGTTAAACGATCATATATAAATGGGAGAGAAATACGATGAATGCCCCGATAGAGTTAGTGATAAAGAAATTTGAAAAAGTCTTTATAGATAGGAAAAATGATATTGAAAATTATCTTAAAAAATATTATAATGATCTATTTAACAACCGTGTAGTGAGGAATGTTGAGAGAATCGATGCCACTCACTTGATAAAAACTTTAGGATTCAGGAAAAATTTATCTTCATGGAAAAACTCTTACGATAATTTAGTAGTAAGTACTTGTACCAAAATTAAAGGAGAAAAAAAGAGATTTAATTATAAGTTTTATTTTATTGAGGAAAAATTAAGCTCAGAGATCGTAAGACAATTGGAGGATATTATATCGGACGTGAATAACTTAAAGGAACAGTTTGAGTTCTCTGAGATATTTAAAAGAATTAGTAACGCTGAAGATCTTATTAAAAAAAAAAAGGATGCTTATTTCAATAATTTACTTATAAATTTAAAATTTGAAGTGAAAAAAGCAGAAGAATATTACAAGGATGAATTAAAAAAAATCACCTTATTAGAACAAGAAGTTCAGAAAAATCAATTAAAAAACGATTTTAAATTAGCCATGAATATCGCTGAAGAAATTATCAATTGTGCTAGAAAATTTAAGTTGAGGGAAAAAGAGAAAGAATTTACTGATAAGAATATTGAACTAAAAAATAAAGCAGAACTATATCTATCCGAAACAATTACTAATTTGGAAGCTATAGCAATTATTAAAAAAAATGAATTTCTTTTTGATGAGGCTATAAATTTTTATGAGAATATAATTGCTTTATTAGAAAAGAATGAGAAAAACGATTTAATTGATAAATATTTAAAAAAAAAAGAAGAAATCAAGATTGAAAGAGAAGAACATCAGAAAAATAAAGAATTAAATCAAATTCGAGATCAAATTGCTGAATTAGAAAAAGATATTATGAAAAATTATGATGTAGGAAATCATGAAGAAGTATTAATGCAATGCAATGCTATAATTAATTTATTCGAAAAAATTGAAGAACTTGACTCAAAGAATAAATACATTGAATTTATTAAAGAGGTAAAAGATAAAATAGCCGAAACCCTCAAGCAAGAAGAAGAGATTACGTTAAGGAAAAAAGCAGTGGAAAAGTTCCTAAATCTCTATGATGAACAAATAAAAGAAAAAAAGAAAGAACAAGAGAATCTCATTAGAAAGGCTGAAAAATGTAATCAATTGATTGAAATTCAGGAAGATTTGATTCCGATTATTGAAGATTTCACTGTGCAAGATCTTTTAGGAGATTTATCTAGTGATATCCAACAGCAACTAGAACAACTCGGTAGTATATTAGAAGAACACCGAGTTGATGTAAAAAGCACGATTTCTAATAGGGGAATTATTATTAGATCTACAGGGGAAGCGTTAGAAATTGAAAATGAGATCAATGCGAATCAAATAAGAAGCAATGAAAGAGAAGTCTTGTACGACGTGCAGATTAAATTAGAAAATCAATTTGATGATGTAATTGAGGAAGCAATTCTAACAGATTTGATTCCATATAATTTTGAAGTAGTAAATATAAAAATTAGTATAAAAGGAATAGAGAGAGCCGAGGAAAAGATCCTCACTAAAGATGGTTTGGAAATTACATGGAATTTGAAAAAAATCCAACCCAAGGAAAAAATAGAGATTGTCTATGATTTACGTCACAGGATTTCCCGGACTATAATCTTCATGCTTGAAAGCCAGTTAAAAATCATCAAAACGCATGTAAATATTGAAGAGACAACTCCAAGAATGGAGGGTTTTCATGAAGCAAGCATACCTTTCATTAATCCTGGACCTAATCAATTAAAGGGGTTGATTATCGAAGATATCATCCCCCTTTATTACATTCATAACATCAAGGAACCTAAATCATTCATACCACGTTTAGATCAATCAAATAAGGGAGATTTAATAAAATGGAATATTGGAACAATGGGTATCGATAGCATCAATCATCATTATAAATTGTTAGAAATTTTTAAATTTGAAGAAATAAAACTACTGATTGACGAAATTGATCAAGAAGCTTTTGATTGCTTGAAAAAAAAAGAGATTTCTAGTTCAATCGAGAAATATAATGAAATTTTAGCCATGTTAGATAAATATTTCAACTAATTTTGGCATCTACTAGTTTATTTTGCGATCAAGAAATCTAACTCTAAATGAGTCTAATTTACCATCCCTAACATTTATTTCTCTATAACCCCCTGCGGATTTAAGATCCCTAAGACTTCCTAAACCAAGAGCGGGAGTTTGAACGATAAAGGGTGCGTAGTCTAAAATATCTTTGGAATTAGTATATATCTCAGAATAAATATCATAAAATACAGCTGCAGGATTTTCAATTTTCTTTAGATTAAAAGGAGGTGCATCAAAAACTTTTGTCATGTACCCTTCAGGATCCTGCAACCGATATTCCTGATGTTTATGCGTATGGCCTGACAAAACAAGGACGCAATAATTCTTACAAAATGTAATTAGTTTTTCCCAGTTTGTAGAAATTGTTCCATATTTAACGTTAAACTTTCCATCAATTCGCGCTTCTAGGGGACTTTTTTCTAATTTTTTGATTATAGATTCTTTAAAACTCGCACTTATCATATATTTATTCCTTTTTCCAAGCATTTTTCCTAGTCTCTTTACCATACCTTGTTTCTGGCGGGTATTTATAGGAGGCCCGTGTAAAAAGAGAAAGATGGTATCGTCTATATCATAGTTAAAGTTAACAATATTTTCCAGATAGTTTATTTGACGACTTGAGAGTCCCGTAACAGAAGGGTGTCCTCCCAACAAGTCCCTTACATTTTTAAAGGAATCCGGACCAGAATTTAAAAATATGAATAAATTTTTTCCTAATTTAACTGAAAAATCCAATGATGGATTAATTTCTGACCAATATCCTTTCAATGCACCATAACTTTTTGTAATCGCATCGATGGGAGATGTTGATAAGATTTCATTCAGCGATAATGCTTCAAATGCATTCAATCCCATTTTCTTGTACATTCCTCCCCAGTTTAAATCATAACTCGCGATTCTAAAATCATGATTTCCTAAAATCGTAAATACAGGACACAAGAGCTCTTCATTTTGAGAAAGCCCACGAAATTTCGGTCTATTTTTTTGCGGATAATTCGTAATAATATCTTTAAAAACTTGCCAGTTGGTATTTTCATAGCGGAAGTCTGCCGTTTTATTATTTTTTTTTATAATTTTGCTTATTAGAGTAAAATCAATTATATCACCCGTTATAACGACAAAATCTAATTCATTATGATATACTTTCTTGTTAATGATTTTTATTAATTTTCGGAATTGATTATTGGGATTGATAAAACGTCTGAGCAATGATTGTTTCAATTCAAGATGATGGGATCCTTTAAATAAGTTCTTTTTATTTTTTAGTTTGCCAAGATGTTTTTCTAATTCTGATTTTCTAATTTTTTTATACCTTTTTTTAATTAGTTCATAGATTCTATCATTTCTTTCAGCTAAATGGAGATCGGTTGCATGAATAAAGCTAAAATTACTCCAATTGTTTTTCGATATAACAATAGAATGATAATTTATCTTTTTTTTTTCAAATTGAATGTCAAACATCACGAAATTTCTTTTTTTAAGGAAATCAACAACTTGTTTTGACAATCGAAATTTCAAGGTAGTTCTATAATAATGTTCTAATCCATTAAAAACATCATATCTCTTGAGATAATTTTGAGGTGAACTATATTCATTATGGATAAAGGCACGTTCATTTATTGAGATTATAGAAGTTGATTCTACCTCTAATACCGCTGGAATGATAGGTTCTCCTCGAATGGAAAGTGGTTTTAATTTATGTATTCCTCTATGTTTATTAGTTTTTCTTTCACTCTTGTCCTTTTTTCCTATTATATTTAAAAATCCTTTTTTGATTTTTTCTCCAAGGTCTTTTTTTTCTTTCTCCTTCTTTTTTTTGAATATTACTTTTAGCTTCCACTTGTATTCGATGATAGGAATTAATTGAATACCATATTTTATTGAATCTTCAAATCCCTTTTTATTGTCGATATTACTTACAAATAAAACTCTCGCTTTGAAAGTTCGCTCCTTCAATTTAGAATCAATATTTATAATTAATGGATGTCCCAAATTAGGATTGATCAATATAGATTTGGGAATAAATTCTTGTGGATTATTTTGCAAAATCAATTCTCAATCAGCACTTTATAAAGAATTTAATCAAGAACGTAATTACTAGGAATAATTACATAAACAAAAGAATTTGGATTTAAAAATATAATTCAATCCGACTTTTTGTAAGAAAGACATGCTCATAAGAGAGATAAATGAAATTAAAATTGATTAATCGCTGGAAAGATTAACAAAGATAACATTATCCCCTCTAATTATGACCGTCCCTAGTTGTTCATGTTCTTCTCTTATATTACCTTCTTCGTCTTGATATTCAAATATTTGAGAGGTTCCTTCCAAAAACAAGTTCAAATGCTCATCAAAACCAGATAATTTCCCTCGAAATAATCTGTTTCTTTTAATTTTTATCAAAATCGTCTTATTAACTGAATTTTTCAGATAATCGATAGGTCTATTTTGTTGACGTCGTTCCATTTTTAAAAAAACTCATCTACTTATAAATTTTAAAAAAATATGAGTGAAGAACTGGAAAAAATTATTA
>DXJM01000006.1 GCA_019057355.1 Promethearchaeota archaeon
ACCCCTCACTAAAAAGCGATTTAAATCTATTTAGTTATTTATTTTCAAATCTAAAAAAGGGTGATAATTGCATCTATGTATGGTGTTTAAATTTTTCACCATGATCATGAGTTTTTATTATTTTACTCAACTTTACTAATATAAATATTAAAATCAAAATAGATGCAACCTCAACTATATTATATAATACTATATACAAGATTAAAAGATCGAAAGGATCTCCCAAACCTGGAATTGTTACCAATAAATTAAAAACTATAATGCCAATAATACCAAATACTAATGAAATCCTTAATGTATTAATGCCAAGTTTTAAATAATCTATTCCTAGATGTGTATAATCATTTTTTACTAAAATGCCCCCAATTATTACGAATAATGCTGCAAATATGGATAAGTAAAGAAATATTACGAAGATATCGCCAGATATTCCCTCTAAGAATAATATTATTCCAATGAATGGATCTAATAGCATTAAAATACCCATCAAAAAACAAATATATATTATAGTTTTTTCCTTCATTTTCTTGGTTTTATTCAGTTATTTATTTAAATACGTAAGAATAACTTGAATATAAAAATATTGTTAATATTTTATTATTGAAATTCAGGCTCATTTTTATTTTTCAATATCATGATCTTTTAAAAACTACCCAAATCCTTTTTTAAATCATTTTTAATCAAAATTATGCATTTTTTTTAAAAGTTTTGTCTTATTACTCAAAGCAAAAATTTCCGCTGGCTACGAATTGCCCATATTTGGAAAAGAAACGTTCATAACAAAATAGCCTCTCAAGGGTTAAAAAGAGATCCGATACCAAAAAACGCATTTCTTGAAAAAAACTCGAGTCCATTCTTAATGGTGAATCTTACATCTAATTTCTTTGATGGTTTTAGCATTGTTAAAACAAATGACATTGGTTTTTCAATACTAGACACGAAATATTCAAAATTGGATTTCGGCTTAAAATAGATATTTTTTATTTCATCCGGGATCACATACTTGGCATCTCTAAACAAGGGATTAATTTTCTTGTTGCCAACCATTAAATCATGAAATGATTCGATTCTTGTTCGAAGTCCTTCAAAACCAGAACTTCCATCAAGACTAAAATGAATGTGGGGCATGTAAAACTTGTCCATGTTTTTTTCAGCTTCTAACATTCCCATGAGGGATATCTCAGGCATGCAAGTAAATGGGAATATATGGACAAAACCATCAAAACCTTTTTCTTGAGACTCAAGATAGCTTCCCATGTTCCATACTGCTTCTCCACCAATATCCATTGGAATATACTTTTTTGCAGTATGTTCAAGCCGTCTTCTTCGTTTGCTGGCGTCGAGTTTGTACATGACCCAATCAAAGACATCATATTGCTTGTGAACCTCGATACCCATAACGCCTAATTCTCCCATCAGATCATAATTAACCCATTTCTCCAACATGACTTGGATTTCCCCAGTATAGCAAACCCTTAAGGGTTCCATTTCCTTGTCAATAGGAATTTTATGGAAATTTTCATCTATTGTTCTATCAAAATTAGATAATTTCATCAAATTATTTTCGTTATCAAGTAAATTCATCAAAGTATGAACTACTTTGGTAGTCATTGACTTGTTTTTTTCTCGACATCTAACAAGTCCTTCAATATGGCTTATTCTTTCAACATAGTATGCTTTTATCAAGAACAAGAGCGTGTTTCTTAAAATTGTATAATCATCAAATTTTCTTCCTGTTCTTTTTTCTAAATTAGGAAATACACTCAGCCATTCAAGATTTCGGAAATCATCTTGATGCAGATAAAACATTCTAACATCCTTGAATCCAATGTTTTTCATGATTCTTTTCTGGACAACACCATACATTCCTGCTCGACAAGGTCCGTGGTCAGCAATCATCATAAAATCTTTAACATTATAATTATGATATAGGTTTATCATTTCACCAAGAATGACTTTAAATGGAAAACAAACGAATTCAGGGGAACATTTGACTCCTTCACTAACGATTTCAGTGTTTACTAAAGGGGGATCAACAACTTCAATACCAGGAAGATCATGGAGTAACCCCTTGAAAAAAATATAGCTCCAACCCATTCGTGAAAATGAAATTCTAACATTTACCATTTACCACACCTACTATTCCATCGTGCAAATATCGCATCATCCTTTTCCTTTCCAGTTACTCTGCTTTTATCTTCTTCTCTGACAAGGTATTTAACTGTACATCTATTTGCACAATCAGAACAAGCAAATGAACCTGGAGCCAAGTTCATTTCACTAACTTTTAGGCCATGAAAAGAAGATACATATCCATTTACCTGTTCCTTTGCCAAAATGGCTGAACCAAATGCTCCCATCACGTAATGGTTTTCATGAATAATGACTTCATGCCCCAATTCTTCTTCAAAAGCATTTTTTATTCCGGAATTTGCTGCAACTCCTCCCTGGAATACGAAGGGAGGATACAGTTTTTTACCCTTGCAGACATTATTCAAGTAATTCCTAACAAGAGCTTTACACAATCCCTTGATAATTGATTCTTTAGAATATCCTTCTTGTTGTTTACTGATCATATCAGATTCGGCAAAAACCGTGCATCGTCCTGCAATTGAAACCTCCTCTTCTGCCCGAAGAGCATAATCCCCAAATTCTTCAATCGGAACCTTGATTCGAATTGCTTGGTGATCTAGAAAAGAACCAGTTCCGGCAGCACAAACACTGTTCATGTTAAAATCTGTTACGATGCCATTTTTCATCAATATAACTTTGCTATCCTGTCCCCCGATTTCAAGAATTGTTCTCACGTCAGGGGTATAAGTTGAAGCTCCAATTGCATGAGCAATTATTTCAGGTTTCGCAATATCTGCTCCGATAAGTGCTTTTATTAAATACCTAGCAGAACCTGTTGTCCCAACACCACAAATACTTTTTTCGATGTTATCGGGAAGGACTTTTTCCATGAATTTTAGATTTTCTTGTGTAGAAACAATGGGAGAACCATCATTTCTGGTCCAGGTAGCATACAATAATTCATTTCTCTCGTTAATTATTGCACATTTCGTGGAGACACTTCCGACATCGATTCCTAGATATAATTTGTCATCCACATCATCTGATAGAATATTTTTGATAAATTCTGGTTCATTCAACGGTATTTCTTCCTCCTTATCATTTCGATAAAAGATTCTACTCTTGTGGTTATTTGAGATTCTCCAGTGTGTTCATCTAATGTGAGATCAATAAAAGGCTTATCTTTCATGTCAAAATCCTGCATTACCAATTCTTGAATTAAAGAATCAGGACCACATGCAAAAGAAATCAAGAAAATACCCCCATCAATCTCTTCATTATGGATAACATAATCAGATAATTGCATTAATTCATCTTCATTGTCCCAGAAATTGCAAAGATTATCATCAATTTCAACTCTTCTTGAGAAGATTTCCTTTGGAGCATTTTCAACAGTTACAACATCAACAAAATTGGATTTGAGAATATCCATTAATCCATGATTAATAATTGCTTCATAAGTATTGTATGGATGACCAAGAACCATTAATGAAAGCGGATAATTCTCATAATCTTTGTTAAGTTTAGGTCGAGATCTTTTCTTAAATTTATAATTTGGATATTTTTCAAAAGGATACATTTTGTAAAGTGCATCAGGAACAAGAATTCCATCCTCAATCAACTCATGGAATTCATTAAGCTTTTTATATCCATTCTCATACGCAAGTTTTGATTCTTCTTTTGATTTATCTAATGTTTTTCCAAAATCTATTGCTGATTTCATCATTGAATATTCCCTGGCATTAAAAATCCACTCAATAACGGGAATATTAGAAACAGCCGAGTGTTGAGTGACATCTGGAAGGATCAGGAATTTCGGACAATAATAATGTTCAATACTATTACTAATGAGTCTTGGAACAAATATAAAATCTAGATCAGGGTGATTTCTTGATAAATAATTCACGTGACCATAATGAATCTTGACTGGAATGCATAAATCGGTTGCAGATTGATTAGATCCATTGGCAAGAATTTCTTTGTTTGTTTCTGGACTCACAATAACTTCGCAACCAAAACTTGTAAGCATTCCT
>DXJM01000098.1 GCA_019057355.1 Promethearchaeota archaeon
AAATATTTTTAATAGATTTTTTATAAAATAAGTTTAGGTGAGTAATCATTAACATAGACTGGAAGCTTGCTGAAGAAAAGCCTGATTTAAGGCAGAAGGTTGAGGGTAAATATTTATTGGATCTTAGAACGAAGGTTAACAATCTAGAACGTGAATTGACTCAAAAAAAAGGTGAATTAGAACAAGCGATAAAAGAAATTACAAATCTTAATAATAATATAGAATCCAATAAAAAAGAAAACCTAAAAGATAAGAATCTCATCGAAGAAGTGCATGAAAAGTTTATGGCAGCCTCAGATGAATTATTCGACTCCAAGAAATATGTTAAAGATTTAGAAACGGAGATAAAAACAATTAATGAGTCTAAATTAGAAATTGAAAGGAAAAAAATAGAAATTGAAAAAAATATTTCTGAACTCAACGAAAGATTGACCAATATAGCAGAGAAAATCTCTCAGAAAGATAAAGAAATTAATGAACTTAATAACAAAATCAATAATCTTGATCAGGAAAAAAAAGGTCTCCAAGAAGAAATTGAAAAGATTAAAACTGAACACCTCAAGAAGATTTCCGAAAAAGATCAAGAAATTGAAAATATCCAAATGGATCTGAAGGCACAACTATATGATCTTAATGAATTAAAAGAAAAAATTAAAGAAACTGATTCAAAATTAACAGACTCAAAAAGAGCAAAAGAAATTTTAGATAAAATAAATGAGAAAATGCTAGTAAAAGGATTTTTGAGCGATAAGGAATTAGAAAAAATACTGTCCAATTAAAACAACACTTTAATCTATTCATTTTGCTTTTAATGAGAACTATTGAGAATTTTAACCAATTAACCCTATTATGGTATCAATTGAATGGAGAGAAAAAAAAGATATTACTCCTTTTATTGAAGAATTGAAATTGAAATATAAAGACCAATTTCATAAGGTTAATCTTAACATTAAAACACCTACAAATGCTCATCAAAATATAGAGCAGGACGATATTTGGTCTAATAAATTGTTTTGGGGGGAAAATTTTAAAGTAGTATGTCATTTATTAAATGAATTTGAAGACAAAATAGATTTAATCTATATTGATCCACCATTCTTTTCCGGAACAGATTATCAGATTCAAGTCAAAACTGAAAACTCCACCTATGAAGCAATGGCATATAAAGATACTTGGAAGGGAAATCTTAATCTATATCTACAAATGTTATATGAAAGATTGATGATAATGAAAATGTTATTGTCAAAAAATGGATTATTATTTGTGCATTTAGATTGGCATGCAAGCCATTATGTTAAAATGATTTTAGATGAAATTTTTGGAATGAATCGATTCATCAACAACATAATATGGTATTACTATAATAAATATTCTGCAGGAAAAATGAATCTTCCAAGAGCACATGATGATATTTTGGTCTATTCAAAGAGCAGTAATTACACCTTTAATGAATTAAGAATCCCTCGAAAAAAGCCAATTAAACAACTAAAAAGAGTAAATGTAAATGGAATATTAAAAAATGTTAAAGATGAGAACGGAAAAGTTATTTACCGCACAGTAGAAGATAAAAAAATAGACGATGTTTGGGACATTCCGTGCTTACAGCCTGCTTCAAAAGAATGGACAGGATTTCCCAATCAAAAACATCACGAATTGATTAAAAGAATTATTGAGCTTGGAAGTAATGAAGGAGATATTATAGCAGATTTTTTTTGTGGATCAGGGACAACCCTAATATCTGCGGAAAAATTGAAAAGAAAATGGATAGGATGTGATATCTCTGAATATCCATTATATCTTACCATAAACCGAATTAAAAACATTAACAAAAAAATGGGGGAAAAATCGAGTATGTTTGAGTTCTTAACAGATTCAACTAGAGAAAAGAGCATTATTTTAAAATCAGGTTTCTTTGACAAGCAGATTAAAATATCTAGGAAGAAATAAAAAGATGTTACCTCTTTATCGTATTAATTTCATGCTAATTTAAAAAAGGGAATCTTAAATATCATTTTTAGAATCAAAAAAGTATTTTTTTAAAAATTAATTAAACCATATAATGCATAATTTATTGTTTGGTTAAGATTTTTGAAGTCCCTTAAATTACGACTGAAAAAAAAAATCACGAGGTTTGTTGAACTTTGGGAGTATAAGATCTTCAAATTTGCCATTATCATAAATTTTCTTTACTTAATTATATCTATAGTTATATCTTTCATTGATAAAAATTCAGACTTTTTAGTCTATTATAGTGTTGGGAAAATTTTTTTAGAGAATATTAATGAAATATATAATCCCCTAAATTATCCCCCAAATCTCCCCTTCAGATATTTTCCTTTTTCAGCTCTATTTTTTGTTCCGTATTCCCTTTTAGAACTAAAAATAGCATCTATTTTATTCAATATATTTAATCTTTTTTTGAACCTTATAATATCGATTATATTATACAAGATTTTGTTAATTATTAGGAATAAAACGGAAGAAAAAGGGGAGGATGCTGATCTCATCAAATATATCTGCTTATTTTTAATAGGTTTTCCCCAAATTTCTAACTATGTTTTGGGCCAAATTAACTTGTACGTTTGCCTTCTTGTCCTATTATCCCTCTTGATTTTTCTTAAATATAGTTCATTGAAATGGGAGTTTATTGGGAGTATTGTTTTAGGAATTAGTGTTATCATAAAACCTATAGCATTATTAATGATTCCCTTTCTTATAGCCATACATTTTAATTTAAAAACAAAAAAAATAAGTTTTGAATTTAAAAAAAATATTATTAGGTTTAGTGGCATGATACTTCCATTAATCATTAACATCATTCCTTTTTTAATTTATCCTTCATTGTTTAAAGCATTTATTTCCATTAATTTTACAAGTGAATACACTGTAACAATTAATTTTTCTATTAGTTTGACGAAAATAATCACTAACATTTTTGTATTTCATCATCTCCACTTCATTCAAAGTATCATTTTCATTGCAGTATTATCGATTTTTGGAGGGATGGCATTGGTATTGAATATTTTTAAAGAGAATGAACAAAAATCTATTATTATTAGCTTTGTTTATGGAATTTTACTGATGTTCATTGCATACTATGATACATGGGACCACCATATCTTGATCCTAACTCCACTCTTAATTATTTTAATATTTTATTTACCTCATAAATCAAAAACAAGCAGTAAATATATTATGACAGGATTTTATGGATTAAATTTCTTTAATTTAATATTTATAGGAATCTGGTGCATTATAATGTTAATATTTCCATATAATTTTATTGGAACCATTTTTTTGGTATTATTATTTTTTACTATCAGCAAATATTGTCTTAAAGAGCGTTATTTCATTGAGGGAGGATAAAAACCCGTGATAAATCAGAAAGAAAAAACAAAAAGAATAAAACAGCATTTTGAATCAATCGCATCCTATTATTCTGAAGAACTTCCTATATATTATCAAGAATATTTGCTCGTCAGAAAAATGGAATACATCGAGAAATATTGTAAAAATTTAGGATATAAAACTGGTTTGGATGTCGGATGCGGTCAAGGAAAATATCTTGAATATTTGAATCAACATGCCAAAAGAATGGTAGGAATTGATTTCTCTTTCTACAATGCTAAAAATACGATTTTCAATAATAAATATAACGAGCACGTACTAAATTCTGATGGAGAGAACCTTCCTTTTAAGTCTGATTTTTTTGATTTTTGCTTTTGTATAAATGTGTTGCATCATCTGCCTTCAGAGGAATTGCAAGATGGGTTCCTAAAAGAAATGATTCGTGTTACTAAAAAAAATGGCTATATATTTATTTTTGATTTATCGCTCAAAAATCCTCTTTTCAGTTTTTATTTAAAATATATCTTTCCTAAAATTAGATCAATTGACGAAGGAGATGAACTTTTTTTAGTGAAAAAGAAATAATTAAACTAGTTAAGGATTTTACTAAATTAATTGGTTTAGAATTTTATTCATTCGTACCAGATATAACTCCCAAACCAATTTTAAAAATCCTTGAAAAAATAGAAAAAATTCTTGAAAAAACCTTTCTCAAAAAACTTGCAATGCATAAAGTAATAATTTTAAGAAAAAAATGATCACTGATGAATGAAAAAAAAATTTTACGTGAACTTTATAGCAAGATTCAGAAGCTTTGGACGTATAAAATTATTCGATATGCAATAATTATTCATATTTTTTATTACATACTGTCTATAATCCTATTTTTTACCGTCTTCTATGAACAAAATGACTTTAGAGCATTTTATAATGCAGGGAGCACTTTTATTACAAACATTAATGAATTATATAGTCAAGAAAACCTGAATATTCACTTTAGATATTTACCTCTTTCGGCTCTTCTTTATGTTCCATTTACAATTTTTGATTTTAATGTTGGATATATTGTTTTTACCTTATTTAATTTAGTTTTAACAATAATTAGTAGTTTTATTTTATATAAAATAATTATTTTCATTCGAAATGAAGATAATACCAAAGAGAAGCAAACACAAGTGCTATATATTAGTCTTTTTTTATTGTGTTTACCTCACATTGATAATTACGTTTTAGGACAAATTAATTTATATATTTTAACTTTAATCCTAATTGCTCTATACCTTTTCCTCAAATATGATCAACTGAAATGGCAAATTATTGGAGGAATCATTTTAGGAATCAGTATAAACATAAAACCAATGACAATTTTGTTAATACCATTTATAGTAGTTATAAATTTCAATATAAATGAAAAAAAATAATCTTTAACCTAAAGGAATCTATTTTGAGAATCTTAAGCGTGAGTTTTCCAGTCTTATTAAATTTAATTTTATTTTTTGTAAATTCTATGCTTTGGACAGGTTTTATTAACAATAACTTTGGAGGAAATAGAACGCTTGAAATAAATTTTTCATTTAGTATTACAAAACTATTGATAAATTTTTTTGAGTTTAATAACATTCCCTACAATCATTTTTTAATTTTTATTGGATCTCTTTTAATTATTGGGGGATTTGGGATTGTGCTATTTTTATTTATTCAACAAGATAGAGATAAAATCATATATGGATTTACTATTGGAACAATAATTACTTTACTCGTCTATTATGATTCTTGGAACCATCATTTACTAACATTAATCCCTTTATTGATCATCATCATATTTAATTTGCCTAAAGATTCAAAAACAGCAAGTAAAATTATCAAACCAAGCATAATTTTCTTTTGTTTTTTTGATTTAGCATTCATGGGTATTTGGCATCTAACACAATATTTTTTTCCATATAACTTTGGAAGTACTATTTTTTTGATACTCTGCTTGTGCAGTATTGGAAAATATTGCTTAAAACAAGAAAATAATTAAATAAAACGTGGGAAATATTA
>DXJM01000099.1 GCA_019057355.1 Promethearchaeota archaeon
GTAATAGCGAATGATTTTTTCTTGGTTTTTCCTTCTCTCATCTTAGGTGTATCTATATTTTACTTCTATGAATATAGGGAAAATGAAGGCTCCTATCGTTTACAACTAACAAAAGAAAGTCCTCGAGAAGTCAAAATAACTATTTTAAGACATGTTTTAATGTTTGCTATTATTGGGTTTACAATTGGTTTAATTGTTCCTTATGAGCAAATTTCCAGTTTAAATATTGTTGATTTTTCTAATATTAAATTACTTATAGTTGGATTTATTGCTGTGTCATTTATCATTATTACCGTACTAATTATTGGAACAATATTTGATTTTTTTGGGAGAAAAGCTTCTTTAACCACGATCATTCTTATTGTAGCTATTTCAAATTTTATTAGGATATTTGATGTTACTTTTGAATATTTTGACATTGCTACGATATTGATTGCAGTTCTCGCGGTCATTATGGCAATCCCTCTCATCATGAATGAGATTAGCTTAAAAAAAATAGGTCAAATAATTGGTATTACCTACACCATAACCCTTATTTTTATTGCGATTGGTTATGTAATACATTGGATAATCTTACAAAATCCTGCCTTGATGACACCGCAAGATGTACACATGGCGGAATTATACCTTATAGGAATAATAAGTTTTAGCTTGATTATTATCTTAGTTATCCTATCAAATACTAAAGAATTTGTCAGTTTTAAGGAACAAAATTGGCCCGAAAATTTATTACATTTATATGTGATCCATGAATCGGGATTATTGCTTTATGAGCGTATCTTTTCGACTTTAGAAGAAAATTTGACAGATTCTGATTTAATTAGTGGGGGTTTCATAGGACTTATCACGATGCTTGAAGAAATAACTAAGGAATCTCAACACCTTAGAATAATTGATCATGGAGGTAAAAAAATTTTATTTGGTTACAGTCAAAATAAATCATTAATATTTGCCTTGGTATTATTAGATGATTTACGGATATTAAGACATAAATTAGATTATTTCATTAGTGATATTGATGAATTATATCCTTTAGGAAAAGAATTATTAGGTGTTGATGTTGGATTATGGAAAAAACGATTTGATCCATTACTTGATAAACATTTTAAACGAAAGTATTTGGAGATGATCCCTGACTACTTATTGACCAATTTGAGAAATATAGCAAAAATTACAAAAATTAAAAAGAAACCGTGGTATTAAAGTGGAAAGAGTCATTGTCGTTCACTGGAATAAAAATACAGGTCCAGAACCAATAATTCAATATCCTCCTAAAGATGGATTTCCCTCAACCGATTTATTTGTAAAATTATGGACAATTCATGAATTAAACAAGGAAAGATCCATGCTAGAATATGTACCTGAGGGTGAAAATTGGTACATTTCGGTTCCTCAAAAATTTTCTGGGGAATTATATTTTTTAGTCCTCGCTTACGGCAAAAATCATAATTTAGAGAATATTATAGATTTCGATATTCTATCCACGATGGCAGGAAATTTGATTAAATCCATCAATACTGATAAAATAACTCGCTCTATCTTTGAAACCTTCAACTTGATTAAGGATTACACCAAATTGGATCAAGAAGAAAATTTAATGACTTATTTTCAAGATAAATTAAAAATAACAATATTACAGATCTTAAGGAATGGAGTCATCTCAAAATTAGAATTAGCTAAAATTTTAACAGAAGAATATAGTTTTTCCACTTTAAATATTGATTTGTTATTAACGACATTCATTAGGGATAACCTAATTATAAAGAAAACAGTGCCAGGGAGTAGGGAATGCTATTTCTTGGTAAAGGATGTATCTTTTATTCAAATACCTCCGAAAAAAAACCCCGATTATTCGGATGATCAGAGAGAAGAATATTTGAAATTATATAAAAACCAAATAATTAAAATCTATAATGATTTTGGGAGCGTTTCAGAAATTGAAAATAAAACAATCATAAATATTATGGTAAATAATCATGATATTTTCTTGTTGTTAAAAGCGTTAAGAAAAAAAGTATTAAATGTCGCAGAATGCTTGTCAATATTAAATAATGATGAGGACTTATTTTATGAAGTTCTTGAAAATACCTTTATTTATGAAAGTAAAGGTTTGGTTTATCTCATTTTAGATGTTAGATTTGTCTCTTTTACGCCATTTTATATCGTAAAAAAGTTAATTGAAAGATACAATAATGAAGAGATCTCATTAGATCAATATTTAACACACTTAGAATTATTATTCAAGCAATATGTGGAAAAACCAGGTACTATTGACTATGAAATTATTTAAATATTCAAAAATTCAAGAAAGAAATGAAAATAATAACCATGAACGGAGAACTCAACCTCAAGGATGGAAGAATTGTTACTATCAAAAGGCTTGATATAAATGATTACGAGTTAAATAACAACTATTAATTTGTCCATGATTGGATGGATAAAATAAGTGAATTTCTTGCTCGAGATTTTGACCCAAAAAATATTGAAATTGACAAAAAGTTCTTCTATAATTCTTTAGCTACAAAAGAAGCAAATATTATAATAGGCGCCTTTCATGAGGGCAAAATAATTGTTAGTTCTAGTCTAATCATAAATCATTTAAATGAGAAAATGGCGCATGTAGGGGTATGGGGTATAATTGTAAACCCTGATTTTCAAAACCAAGGATTGGGAACGTATATACTTGGTTTGATCGAAAAAATCGCACGAGAAAAAGGATTGAAAAAGCTTGAAGCTGAATTTGTAGATGGAAATAAAAATGCTGAAAAGTTATATGTTAAAAAATTGAATTATGTTATTGAAGGTCGGAGACAATTTAAAATTAAATTAAAGCTTGGAAATTATGTAGACTCTATTCTGATCGGTAAAATAATAGATAAATCTATGAAGTAAAATTATCTTTACTAAATTGTTTTTTA
>DXJM01000100.1 GCA_019057355.1 Promethearchaeota archaeon
ATCATAAATTATAGATGGTTATATATGTCAAAAGAATTAGCGGAAACAATAAAAGTAGTAAATGACGTTTTTAAAGATTTCTCAAATTCAATTGAACTAGTAGATTTTCGATCTTTTTTATTATTTACAATGAATAGTCAAGTATCTTCAAATTTACTAGCCCAGTTTGGATTAGGGAATTCCAAGGAAATCATTAGTTTACCATACAATCCACTAGAAAAAATTCATTATCAAAAAGTAAATTTGATTACATCAGGGGCTTTAATCATTTATGTCAAATGCGATCCTATTTCAGATGATTTCTTATTAGAAAAAGATAATCCTCTCTTTAAGAAATTCTTGAACCCGAATGAAATGAGCCTAGCTTTTCGTGGAAATGAAAAAATATTAATCCCAAAAATAAGTGATTGTGCCTCGAATGATCTATCTAAAACTGTTAAAGTAAAAATTGATGATCTCTACCATTCTTTTCAGAGTTTCATGGCAATAACCGAACCAAATATAGTATTTGTAGTTGAAGCAGATGCTGATAAACCAGATTTAATCTTTTCATTTAACATGGTGCCTCAAATTTCTGAAATAGCACGCGAGAATATCTTAAAAATTGATGTCTATTTAGATCCAAAACACGAAACTAGGGGAAATACTTATATAAAGCGAGAAGAAGATTATAGTATTAAATTTTTGAAAGATATTAAGGAATACAGCCATGCAGAACTTTATAAATCTGCTTTTTCCTTAATCCTACGCGTAAAATCATTTAAAAAATCCCTTTAATCAAAATCTTCTTGAATCTCTTTTCTTTTTATTAACTCTGTTATAATTGTTTTTTTTCTGTATTCTACATTATTCATCCGTTTATTCATCCGGCATTAAATCATTAATATTAATGATTTAAATATAATTCTATTCTCATAAAGATTATAGCGTTAAATCATAGAACTCGCTAGAAAAAGAAAATAAGAATAAAATGTATCGATATATTTGAATAAAAACAAGCTAAATTGTAATGATGGGTGAATAAATGAAAATTATCACGATAAATCTACCTGAAAAATATCTTGCAGCAATTCAAATTCTAAATGATCTGGGCATTTATCCTTCCAGGAGCGAAGCTATTAGAATAGCACTACGTGACTTTTTAAATGAAGAACTAAAGATGGATCAAGAACTTGAACAAGAAACGTTTAAAGAACTTGTAAACAGAAATCCAGAACGTGTAAATATTTTGTGATTTAAATCACTATATCTTTTTTTAATCCTCACCCTTTATTCTAATAATCCTTCCTTTATTTATCATCATTTTAGAAACTATTATCAATCTTTAAATACAATATTAAAATATCAAGGAAAAATGTTATTAATTATTCAAAGGAGATATAAAGGTTCTCATCGATGAAAGTAGTCAAATACTATAATAATAATGACGTGAGGCTTGATGATTATCCTAAACCTGATATACTTCCCGGAGAGATATTAGTTGAGGTAAAAAAATCCGGGATCTGTGGTTCTGATGTTCTTGAATATTATCGATTAGCCAAAATGAAGAAAATAGGCGTGTCTTACTTGATATTAGGGCATGAAATTTCTGGAGACATCGTTCAAATTGGTGACAATGTAAAACATCTAAAAATTGGGGAGAGAGTTTTTGTTTCTCACCACGTCCCTTGCTTTGATTGCCATTATTGCTTACAAGGGCATCATACTGCATGTGAGTTACTTCATAACACTAATTTTGATCCTGGAGGATTTGCTGAATATATTAGAATACCAGAGATAAATATTAAAAAAAAAGGAGTATATGTTTTAAATCAGGAAATTTCTTATGAAGATGCTGTTTTTATTGAACCATTAGGGTGCGTGTGTCGAGCTCAAAGACAGGCAGATGTGAATAAAGGGCAAACGGTTCTCATTCTCGGGAGTGGTGTATCTGGATTATTGCATCTTCAATTAGCAAAAGTAAGGGGTGCTAGCAAGGTTATAATGACAGATATTAGCAAATATCGGTTAGAAATGGCTAAAAAATTCAGGGCAGATGCTGCTTTTTACGCCGATAGTGATTTACATCATCTTATTAAGGAAGTGATAGGTAATAAATCACCTGACGTCATCATTGTTTGCACTGGTGCCAGATCTGCTGCAAAACAAGCCTTAGAATGTGCAGGACCGGGATCTAAAATCATTTTTTTTGCCGTTCCACCCCCAGGAATAAATATTGAGGTTCCTATTAATGATTACTGGAGAAATGAAGTCACTATCATGACCTCTTATGGAGCAGCACCTATTGATCTTGACATGGCATATAATTGGTTATTGGCTAAACGGATTAATATAGAGGATTTGATATCACATCGTTTTTACTTTAGTCAAGCTCAAGAAGCCTTTAAGGTTGTATGCGAAGCAAATGAATCTTTAAAAGTAATTTTAGAACCAGATCAATAATTTACTAAAATATTATTGTTTTATTCCATTTAATATGGTTTTTTATAAACCAATATTCCCAAAGCGAGTAGATTTCTAGTAAAAAACTTTTCATTTTATGTTTAGGAAAAAATAGATCCATCTTAAGCAATTCTTTTATAGCAAGATCTTCAGACATGTTAGATTTTTTTAAAGCACCCAGTGCTTTATCCACTTTTTCTTGATTTTCTCTAATTTTTCTTTTCATGTAGATAAAAGGTGTTCTATCAGGGTATTTAACGACATAAGAATGGCTTGATGTTAAAACTCTTGCATCTCTCTGAAAAATTGTTTCAGCATTATTTATATCTTTTAAATATTGCGTGATTGAATTGTGTTTAAATCCATACCAAGGGCCAAATCTATTCACTTCAGGTTCAGGTTGATCAAAACCTAAACAACTGATATGAAAGAGGTGCTTTTCGGGAATAAAAAAGCCCACATGACCAAATGAATGACCTGGAAAGTGTATCGTCTTGACTAAAAGTCCATCAAAATTTAAAGTACCTCCTGGTTGAAAAGGATGAACCTTTTTACATTCTTCATAGCCATTATAGTTGATAAACTCTTCACCCGTTTTTAAACTCACACCTTCTAAAAATCCGAACCTTTCAAGAAGAATTTTATGGTCTAATAAATGCTCATATTCTTGAAAGGGAACATGAATTTTTGCTCCCAAGTCTTCCCAAACGTGTACATGTGCCGAATGGTCTAAATGAGTATGGCTGCATACATAATCAGATACAGGTCCGAATGCCCGATGAATTTCCTTTATATACCTTTTTTCTAAGTTTAAATCTAATATGATAGTCTTTTTATTTTGTTTTTTTTCAGGTAATATTATTAGACCATCACAGCATGTAAAGAGTGCTGAAGATTCTATTTGGTGACAAAACACCGTATTATCCGTCAATTGTGTTAATCTTAGGTTCTCGATTTCAGGTAGAGTCATTGCATCGGGATTATATTAAATAATATATTCAGATTTATAGTCGTTAATTCCATTA
>DXJM01000101.1 GCA_019057355.1 Promethearchaeota archaeon
AGGATAAATATAGAAATATCTTATAATACAGCATAATATAAGTTTTTTAATTATTTATCCTTAGGATTGTAAATGTGATAATGAGAATGCAACATGAAATAATAGAGCCATCCGATTTGTTGGATCCTTTTGGAGAACTAGTTCAAAAAGGATGGGTAAGAAAGCCGCTTTTAAATTATAATAGAGAATATATCTGGCACGGATGTACCCGGATTAAGGAATGGGATTATTATGCAATATTACATCCTGATTATGGGATTACTTTTACCGTGGCAGACTTGGGATACATAGGCTTAATATCGATTACTTGGCTGGATTTTAAGAAAAAAACATATCTCTCTGATGATATAATATTGTGGTTAACTAGAGGGAAATTGGGACTACCACGCACATCTGATAAAGGGGATATAATTATTAATAAAAAAAAAATATCTCTCTCGTTTGAAAGGAAGGCTGATATGCGTGTTCTGAAAATTCATCATTCTGATTTTAATAAGGGATTGGGACTAAACGCAGAGTTGACATTATTTCAAGATCCATCGATGGATACAATGGTCATAGCATCATCATGGAAAAAAAAACCAACAAAATTTTACTATAATCAAAAAATTAATTGTATGCCTGCTCGAGGATTTATTACTCTCGGGAGCGACAAGTATGAATTTAATGAAAAGAATTGTTTTGGTGTTTTAGACTGGGGTCGAGGCGTGTGGACATATAAAAATACATGGTATTGGGGGTCGGCTTCTGGAAAAATCAAAGATGGATCCTTGATTGGGTGGAACATTGGATATGGATTTAGCGATAGATCCCAAGCCAGTGAAAATATCATCTTTTACAATGGAAGAGGTCACAAGCTTGAAGATGTATCATTTCAAATAGACCCTTCTAATTATCTTAAACCTTGGAAATTTACTAGTAATGATGGTCGCTTTGAAATGGTGATGGAACCCCTTCTTGATAGAAATACTAAAATTGATCTCAAAATCTTAAAATCCATCCAACATCAAATTTTTGGATATTTTACTGGAGATATTATTCTCGATGATGGAACGAAGGTTCATGTAAATAAACTCTTAGGATTTGCTGAAAAAGTATTAAATCAATGGTAAGAAGATAAAAAACTATTGCACTTCTTCTCATATCTATTTCCCTCTTAAGTTATTAGATTAGTCTTAATTAAGATATATTATATTGATTTCCTGTTTTTCGAGAGAAAAAAAAGATAATCTGATATTGTAACATTTATAAGTAATCAAACCGATTCTTAAAATAATTCAACAATGTTTCTAGCGAAATTCTAAAAAGAATTTAGGTTTTCATGTAATAAAAATATCAGTTAAGATATAGAATTAAAATTCATAAGAATTCGATTTTTAAAATTGTGGTGCTTATTATGCAAGGAGGACAAAAAAATAAGTTTTTTAAAAAAAATGTTAAAATTTATTTATTCTTTTCTTTATTAGCTGTTTTATTTATTATATGTTCTCAAATGGACATGATATCATTACAAAGACTTAATTCTGAACATAATGATAATAATAGCGATATATCACTTGATTATCTAAAAAATTCAGGAGCAAATGAAGTTAATTTTATCCATGTTGATAATAATTGGACGCAGACCGCAGGAACTGAAACATGGTGTTATTTTGAAGGAGATGTATATATCATTGAAAATGTTACTATAGAAGCAACTGGGCGGAACTATGGAATTTTAATTAATAATTCTAAAAATATCAAATTCATCATAAAAAATTGTTCAATATCCAATTCTTTAGCAGGGGATATAAATGGAGGTATTCTTATTGAAGCTTCTGATAATGGAATCCTTATTAATAATAATTTTTCTAATAATAATGAGAATGGAATTGTTTTATTGAATAGTCAAAATATCACGATTTCTGAAAATAATATAGAAAATAATTCGCACTATGGAATAACTATTAATGATGTTGATTGTCTTGACAATCTCATTTTTAATAATAGATTTATAGAAAATGGGATAAATGCTAATGATAATGGTCTAGATAATTTTTGGAATAATACAATTATGGGTAATTACTGGAGTGATTATGGTGATATAGGAGCTGATTTAAACGATGATGGGATTGGCGATATTCCATATAGTATCTCTGGTGAGGCAGAGAGCAGGGATTATTTACCTAAATGTGATGAAAGAAATCTTAAACCAAGAATATTAAATGTTAATTCCTCCAAGAAGGATGGATTTTATGGAATAGGAGAAATCATAAATATAACAATAATTTTTTCCGAGAACATCTTTATTACTGGTACTCCAATGCTTATCTTACAATTAGGTGAACCATATGCACTATCTTGTATGAGTGGCTCGGGAAGTAATACGCTTCTTTTTAGCTATAATGTTCTTGAAGGGCATAATACACACGATCTTGATTATGTAAACTCAAGTGCCCTAATATTGAATGGAGGAACAATCCAAGATATATATGAAAATCATGCCAATTTATTACTTCCTACTCCTGGTGAGCTATATTCTCTATCTTATAACAAGGATATTGAGATTGATACAACGCCTCCATCCGGTTCAATTACGATTAATGATGGTGCTTCGTGGTCCAATTCTTATCTTGTCGATTTATCTCTAACATTCGATGATGGATTGTCTGGAGTTCATGAAGTGAGGTTTAGCAACGATTCAATTAAATGGACGGATTGGGAGCCCGCTGCATCATCAAGACAATGGGCATTACCAGGTGGAGATGGAAATAAAGTCATTTACTATCAAGTTAAGGATTTTGTGGGCAATATCGCGGAATTTTCTGATGAGATTGGACTTGACACGACCGCTCCTATTATCAGCATTAATTTACCTTCTGATTTAGAGTACTATAATACAATCCCATATCTCAATTTTACTGTTGATGATCTTACATTGTCTTGGGTACAATATAAAGTAGAAGATACCATTATACCTCTCGGAAAAGTATATTATTTTTATGATTTTCTTGATAATGATATTTGGGAAAATTTACCAGATGAAGGGCAATTTGAAATCATATTTTATGCATATGATATCTTTAATAATCCCTCTAATAAAACAATAATATTATATAAAGATATCATTAAACCAGA
>DXJM01000102.1 GCA_019057355.1 Promethearchaeota archaeon
AAATTTTAAAAAAAAAATTGATAATAAGGAAATAATGAATCTTTTTATAGTAGGTGAGATAATAATATACTTAATATTGAGAGATATTTTCTCACGATATCAAGCATAGGAAGTAAAGAAAAAATTTTGTGATTTTTAATGAATAAAAATCGGCAGAGTGAAGTCTTATCATTCCCGCAAGATGATGCTTATAAAGATCTAACTATTTCTGAAAAAATAAAAATTGAAGATATTTTGTTTAAAATTCCAAAAAAATCAAAAAAATAAATCAAATTTTGGCATTTTTTTATAATTCTTATATTTTTATAAATAGGAGGGTCTAATTATTTCTTTTCATCGAGCTCTCCCTAGTTGATAATATTAAAGAAGGCGCGAAAAAAGCCAACCAAGTGCGGCTAATTTAAACCAATCTGGGGTCTGTAGTTATTGAGTTCCCAATAAATTTAATTAATCTAGGATGGTACATTTTTTATAGATAGATTGAAAAGGATTTTATTATATAATGCTCTAAATTTAAATAATAAGGATTTATAAACAAAATGGTTATAGTCTTATCTCTTAAAAGGAAAATGCTCCTAGATGGCATCTCAATTGGGTAATATTTATTTTATTATGCTTAGATTTAAATATTATTTTTATTAATTTATACTTGGAAAGATAAAATTTGATCTAATAACAGAATGAAAAATGATATTTGGGTCATATTTTATTAAAAAAAAAATAGGAATGCATGAACCTTGACTCCTGCCATATCCTGGATTTTTGTCTTTTGGTTAGTGTAGAAATACACTTTGATTTCGCACTCCTTATCCTATTTTATTTTTTGACCTTTTATTGGTCTCGGTGGCAGGAGTCACCTTTTCTTTAATAAGATTTTTTTAAATTTCCGTTACTATTCTAAAAGAAAAGGGGAAAATTGTAATGCAATAAGATTTATTTTGGATAAATGTTGAGAATAAAAATAAAATAAAAAAAAATTAATTTAAGGTGCATATCAAGGGTTTTAAATCATTCCTATCGCAATCTTCATATCCCCTTGAGTTACCTTCTTTCTTCCAGCGTGTTTCGCAATATCAAGAGCGCATGCAGTTAAACTTTTTGCATATTCTTCTAAATAATCCATTAATTTATCAACTGCGGCCCTGCTTACGATTTCAGCACCAGATTTTTTCATTAGAGCTCTTAATGGGCTCCATGCAAATGCTGCCATTTTTATTCATTCCTCCACTATTAAGGTTATTTTTATTCATTCCTTTAAGTTTTTTCAAACTTATTATGATTAAATTAGTATTCGAACTATTTAAATGTGTTGTTTGATCGACATTATTTCGATGAATTTCATGCACCATCTTTCATCGACAAAAAAAAATGGGATAGATAAAAAAAAAAGTTTTTAATAGAGTTATTACTTTACGGACATCATTAAAAATCGCATTGGTAATACGCACTACTTGATCGAGTGGTAGTTATATTATAGTTATTACATAGATTCTATAGATTATTTAGATGATTAATCATAATAAACTTTCTGATTTAGGGAAATCCGAAGCAAATTCTAATATAAATATACTTATCGCTTTCATTTTACTTTGATTCGAGAAGATGCTATATTTCTTATTTCATGGTATAATCCTCCAGTTTTTCATAAATAAAGGTGGGGGTTTCAAGGTGCTGCAAGTAATTATTCAAGTAATTATTATAAAAACCGAAAAAGTAGTGGAATGAAAAAAAAGAAAATTATAGAATATTTTCTAGTCCATAACAATGGTATCACGAAAATGCGTGTTTTTAAAGAATTAAAAATGCATTACAATACAATATGCAAATATTTTGAAAATCTTGAGAAGATATGAATTTTGGAGAAAAAAAGCTATCAAATCAGACCATCTTTTTCTTAGATGAAGATTTATGACATGCTAAATACAGGCAATATTATAAAAAATACTAATAGAAGTATTTTTATTGGTAGAATTATCCGACTTTTCTCTCGATTCTATTTTTATTCATTTTTTCCTTCTTTTCTTCATGCATCTCAAACATTTTTATTTTTATTGTTTTTAGATAATCACCGTGCAATGGGTATAAAGTGAAGATTAAAGCTGCTAGAAATGCGATTAGCCCTGGAATGATTCCTATCGCTAATTTTATTCCAAAAATTGTGAATCCTGATTGAATTTGCTGGATTTCACCAATGGGTTCTTGAAATAGAAAAAGAAGTAGCATTAGAGATACAAAAGCACCCCCAATGCCTTCAGCAGGTTTGGTAATAAGTGCATTCATTCCCATAATCGCACCTTCTCGCCTTATTCCTGTATCAACCTCGTCTTCATCCATTACCTCACCATAAGCAACATTAAATAAAGTCATGGACCCATACACTCCCACCCCTACGAAAAAGAATCCTAAAATTCCAAATATATCAGGTAAAATACCAACCAAAAGAAATCCAATACCAAATAATATTATTGAATTAATCATTGCTGGTTTTACTCCTTTTTTCTTATTTATTTTATCCGTGTAATAGGTGCCAAAGGAAATACCTGTCAGCAAGAGCCCTATGGTCAATAACAAAATTAATATTGAATCATATCCGGGTAATGCATAATCCGTATAGAAAAAGAGCATGCCAAAAAACATGGCCATTATAAAGACCAAGAAAAAATTCATCGTAACAGTCGTGATGAATGATTTTCTCTTTAATGTATGTTTAAGAGAATCAATAAAACCAACAGGCTCATCCACATGGGAAAATTCTAATCGTTCTTTTACTTTAAACGTAGTTATTTCCATTGCAATTAACTGGAATACTGCAAAAATAATTGTTAAAAAAATAAATCCTTCTCGCCCCTCTGCTTTTAATAATTCGTTTGGTAAAAATAATGCTGGTAATGTTCCAATTAACGCGAAAATTAATGAATAAATTTGAATGCTTCCACGCTCTTTACGATCCATGCTAATTTCTTGTCCTAAGGCAGACCAAGCTAATATAGTAGCTGTAAAAGAGGTATCATACAAGCACATAAAAATGAGCAGGTAGATAAAAACACCAAATTCACCTATTTCAGCAATAGATGGGCTCGTCCATAATAAAATGAATGATATTGACATTATTGGGGTGAAGATAAAAAGATAAGGGATCCTCCTACCCCATCTTGTTTTGGTTTTATCAGATAACCAGCCGAATAATGGATCATTTACAGCATTCCATATGCTAAAAAATATATAAGCCCAGATAAGCCAAATTTCAGGAAGGAGCATTTTTTCAACATAGTATTTAATCAACAATGCACCAAATACAATATGTACCAATTGACTTCCCAAATTTGTAAGTCCATAAGAAGCTTTAATTGATCTTTTAACTTTCTCTGTAGAGTCAAGGTTGTCTTGTTCAATCATTTTATATCCATTTTAGAAGCATCATTATAAAATGAGATTAAAGTTCTCTATTAAATTTAACTATACATTTTATCCATATAAATAATTTTATTTTCAGATCATATTTTAGAATAGGGATAAATTTGGTATAAAAGCTCTAGATAAAACGAGATAATAATCCTTCAGGTTTCTTAACTACTTCACATCAGGTGCAAAGCGTTTAAATAAAATTTCCGTAATCATGGTAAAAGCTTCTTGAACATTTTCACCAGTTTTTGATGATAGTTCTAGAAATCCACTGAGATTATATTTTTGAACAGTATTTTTACCATCTTCTTTTTTGACAACACGATATTCTTCTAAATCGGATTTGGAACCTACTAGCGTTATGGGTATTTGCCCGGCATATTCACGTACTATTTGAGTCCAATCAGGTAGGTGGTCAAGAGACTCTTTATTGGTAATATCATAAAGAAATAAGACTCCATTTGCGCCCTTTACATATTGTGAAAGTAGAAATCTAAAACGTTCTTCACCACCAAAATCCCATATTTGTAATTTTACTTTTTTATCTTTAAACTGAATTATTTTAGAGTAAAAATCTACACCTATAGTCAATTTTAAATCTTCCATAAAATTCCCCGAAATATATCTAATGGTTAAGGAAGTTTTTCCGACAGATGCATCCCCGAGCATCATGACCTTGAACGTATAATCATAATTTAAGTTATTTACCATCTTATATGAAAAATTGAGATGAATATTTTAAATTTTTGTTAAAATCTAAAAAACTATTGATTAATAAAAGATATTGATACTTGATCTTATTTATGTATATCGAAATTCTTTAATGAATTAGAGTCATAAATCAAAAAACTTGAGATCTCATTAAAAATAATAAAAGCATGTAATTAAACAAGATGAATGATGATTAAAAGTGACATATTTAAAAGTGAAAATAAAAATGATTTGCTGGTAGAAAATCACAAATTCCAGCCAATTGGGTTGACTCAAGAACAATTATTATTATCTGATATCAAAATTATTGCACTAGAATGTAAAAAAATAGAAACTCTAAAGAATAATTTTTCGAGGGTAATTCTGAACAATTTGAAGAATTTGGATTTTTCTGAATTTATTCCTTACCCGAAATTCTCTATAAAAGAACGATTTTTAAAAAAATCTGTAAAATCCTCAAATATAGATGGCCTAAATATCGTTAGCGTTGATGGTAGTTCGGTTATTAAGAAGTTCATGAATGCTGATTTTTCATTTCTGAAGATTATAGCTACTAAATATCATTTTTATAAAAATCATGATGCTAAAATATTGTATTATCCTGACTTAGGAGGGTTTAATAACTTTTCTGTTCGAGCAAATTATATTACTCAGGATGAAAATGTCGTTGATGTGAATACTTCAATGGAAATGAATTTTATGGAAATTAATTTGCTAAATAGACTCATCAAGGAAGATTTGGATATTGATTTTATCATTATCGATGGTTCAATTGTAATCATGCCAATTAATCTGCTATTTTCGAAAGATCTAGAATTATCTAAAAAATACGATACCTTGTTGAAAGAGTATCAGAAACTGTATGTGAATTGTCAGGAGAATAATATCACATTAATCGGTTCAATAAAAGATACAAGATCAAAGGCATTGACCAATTTATTAAAAGAGGCAATTCATTTATTAAAACCAAATCAAGATCATTTAAACGATTTTCTCAAAATAAACTACAGGCAATTAGCGGATCTATTTTCAGATTTGGACTTATTTAGTAGAATATTAAATGAATCAGAAAGAAGTTGTATTTTTAATTGCAAGCGTGAAATTGAAAAAATAAGAGATGATGGAATGAAAAAACAAATTCCATACTATTTTCCCTTTAATTTTTATGCTTTTTATTTAAAAAACGTTAAATTTGACGTGCCTTGTAGAATTGAGTTTTTCATCGATGAAAATTCCCCCCTTGAAGAAGCATTAAATAAGGCAGACATAATTTCATCAATCCTATATCCCATATCTTGCTTGAATGACCATTATGGACTTCCAATACCTCAGATTGAAGCCCATAGAAGAGCGGCTTTTAAACCGCATGAATTAAACTTACTTTTTAAAAATTTGATAAGAAATTTAGATATGAATGGAATTAAACTGATTGGAAAAAGAAGAGATAGAAGGCCTTTCTAATTGTTAAATTATTTCTACTCTATTTAGAATAATATCTTCAAAAAAAACATGTTTTTTTTCCACTATCGTGTTTTTAAATCCCTTCTTGATAATATTTATCTCTAGTTCTTTTAAATCTGTCCTGCTTGAACTTATAAAATAGAGATAACTCTTTTTTCTTGGAGATATATTCAGAAAATCCTTTGCTTTTTCAAGAAAATCAAGGATAACCTCAGATCCAACCGCTCCGCCATCCCAGCTATAATCGATTTTATGGCTATTTTGGGAAATATCGATTAAATTTGAAGAAGGTAAATAAGGTGGATTAAAAATTATCATATCAAATGCGTGTTTTAAAGTATCTGGAAAGGAACTGAATAAATTTGAATGAAAAAATTGTATTTGTCCCTTAAAATTATTCAATTCTTCATTCATTTTTGCACATGCTAAAGCCTCTTTTAAGATATCTGAAGCATAGATTTTTGCATTGAATTTCGTATAACATTCACGTAAGTATAACATAAAAATGGCGATAACACCCGTTCCCGTTCCTAAATCTAATATTCGGCCTATTTTTTCAATCTTAATGCCATCAAAATAATTATCACAAACATTTTTTTTAAAATAGTCTATTATTAGATAGCTATCATCTGAAGGATAGTATACATTATCAAAATCAGGGTGGATAAGGGGGTCTGGTATTATATTGATAAGATCCACCTCAAGAATTAACATTATTATTGAGATAATAAAAAAAGATGCATGTTTCCAGTATTTCATCAATACTTAATCTAAAGGTCTTTTTATTTTCTATTTTATTATCTTCTAAAATTTTCAATATTCTGGCTCGATCGTAATTACCTTTTAAATTCTTATTCAAAAACAATTCTAAAGCATTCGCAAGAGATTTATTTTTATAAGGCATGATGCCTGCTATAAATTTCAAGTAAAAATTTCTTGAATCTTCATCTCTCAAGAATGGATCTATATTTGTTTTAGGGAAGAGTGAAATTAAAGCTAATTTTATATTTGGATTCGGAAAGAAACACTGAGAGGAGATGCTAAATATTTTATCAGGATTCATGAAACTATTAACACTGATACTGATTCTTGATCGTAATTTATAATTTTGGAGATAAAATATTCGTTTAGCAATACTTTCTTCAACAGTTAGAATCCCATAAGCGGGATTTTTTTGAAAAAAAACTTTTTCCATAATCGGGCCTGTTATGTTATATGGGATATTTGCAATAACCTTGTCATGAGAGGGTGGGTCAATATCTAATATATCACCATTGATTATTTCGAGATTATCAAAATCAGAAAATTTATCCGAAAGATATGAACAAAATTTAGGTTCAATCTCGACGGTGATCACTTTTTTTGCCCTTTTAATTAAATCTCCTGTAAGTGCACCTAATCCAGGTCCAATTTCAAGAATAATATCTTTATCTGTGATGTTAGAGATTGTCAGGATTTTTCTGATGATATTGCCATCAACCAAGAAATTTTGGCCTTTAGCTCTTTTTGGTGTTATGTTTAGGTCTCTTAATAATTGCTCTATATCCTTTTTTCTCATTGGTATTATTCATATGCTTTTGTCTTAGAAAAGAGATAGTATTTTATTCCTTCTCTTTGCAGTTCTTTTATGATTCTTAAAGCCAATTGTCTTTCAGGACGAGAAATGCTTGTTCTGTCAGAAATATCTTTAAAGGTCACGAATCTTTGCCTTTCTCTGGCTTCAATAATCTCCCACATATGTTTTTGTCCAATACCGGGTATCAATTTTAAAGAATGCATTCGCGGTGTTATTGATGTAGAATTATTGAAAAAATTTATAAATTGTTCTTCATGATTTCCCACTTCAGCTTCAAGGATTGGTTGAAGTAAGGCTTTTGCTGTTGGTGTTAAATCATCAAAATCAATTTTTTTCAAGACATCTCCTAATTTTCGTGCATTTAAAAAGTTTTCATAGGTATTTCTTTCTTGAACTTTAATTTCAGAATCTCTATTCATTTTTACTTCATAAAGAACAAAATCAGGGAAAGTAATTACTTGTGCTAACGGTTCTTTTAACCACGTGGGTTTATTTTCTTCAGGATGGCCATGGAGCAATAGATCTAAGATGACAAGCTCTCGGTGTTTTTTTATAAACTGTTTTTTTTTTCGAGGGTCCTTGTCTTGATAAGATCTTCTCTGAGAAGGCTTTCTGTATCGACCTTGATATCTTCGCTCCATTCCTACCATTTTTAGTTATACTAATTTTTCTAGAAACCATGTTTAAAATTTTTATAAAATTTATTAAATCTAAAGCATCCATTAAAATTAAATCAATCACGTCTATATAAATTCTTCGGTGAAATACAGTTAGATTGTGAGAATAACTATTAGGAGTTTAAATCACATAAAATTTCATGAAGATTTTATTTCTTCAATCTCATTTATCATCTCATTTAATTGATCGTCACTTAATGTTTTTCCTTTAAATGACTTTTCTAATATTACTCACAATTCTGGCACCGTTTTAGGATCAATATTAATGATATTAATTAAATATAATTCCTCTAAATCATATTTCTTAGATAAATGGTTCTGTATCTTTCTTGCCTTGTCAACTGACATTTTAGCGAATTTATTTACATAATTATAGGTTATTTCTTGAAAATGTGTCATACCTTCTTCGGAGTCTATTTCAAATATTTTATTTTTAACAGATTCCATAATTTCTTTCACTTCAGGTATAGATACTAATCGTTCATCAATTTTTTTTCCTGACATTATGGTGCATCTCACTCAGATTTTTTAATATAATCATAATTAAGCCTTAAATGTTCTTTCCCGACGATTAATGTTTTTTTCGAATTTCCAAGTTTAATTTCGACTAAGTAGCACCGACCACGAGCTCCAACAATTTTGCCTGTCCTTCCGTGATATCTTCGATGAGGCATGCCCCTTTTATGCGCTGATGGATCTGTTATGATATCTACTTTAGAATTCATTTCATAATTTCTCATGTACTTGTCAATAGAACCAAGACCTTTGGTCCTGCAATTTTTCCTGTAGCGTTTCCGGGTTTTATTACGATATCCTTTGTGAAGTGTTATTTTAGACACCTAAAAGTCGTTTTTATTTATCAAAACATATAATTAGTATGTGAATTTAATGAATTATAATATTTCAATTTTATCAATTTTTTTTTGTTATTAGAGAATTTTCATTACATCTAATTCGCTACATGTCATTGGGATTTCGAATATTTCTACAAATGAGGGAGTTGTTCGCCCTTCATCCCCGTGGATTAATTCTTTTATATAAGTTCCTCCTTGAACAAGAATTTGAAATTCAAATAAGTTTGATTTTTTATAGATCCCTTCGATTTTATAAATCTTTTTCGATCTTACTTTAATGGCTCGACGATGAGACACTCTTAAAGGTGTTTTTTGGTTAATGATATTATTTTCCATTTGCTGTAATAATTTTTCATATTTCATCAAGAAATCGCTTTTAGTGATCTTTTTATCTGTTTTACACGTTGCCCTATACAATTTTTTAGTATTTTCAGCATTTTCCTTGATAGATATGACTTCATTTTTATTAGAATATCTTAATTGAGTTATTTTTACTTTTTTTTTTGCGTTTTTATTGGTTTTTTTTCCCAGCTTGTCAAGATCTAAA
>DXJM01000103.1 GCA_019057355.1 Promethearchaeota archaeon
AAATAAAAGAGATAAAAAAATAGTGAATTAGTTTAAAAAAATGATCCATTGAATTAAACAATCCTATTTTTTTATCTCTTTTATTTTCATTAAATGATTATTAGCAGGAGTGATAATGGCGTTAAATAAAGCGTGTAAACATTGTGGTGAAGCCAGTAATTTTGGAGCACTTTTTTGCGAGAATTGTGGAGAGCAACTTTATAGAAAGAAGAAATTCGAGAAGTTCACTTCAGATGATTTGAAAAGGTTTAAAACAAAAAAAACAAGAATGGGGTTCTCATTCATGATAATTGCTTTACAGAGTTTTTGTGCAATTTTTCCCATATATTACCTTCTCATCATTTTTTTTAAAATAGAATTTCTTGGCAATCTTCTTATTGTTATCCTTGTTATTTCTTGTATTTTTTCTTTCATTTATGCAATAAAATCAATGTTTGACCTGTTTGGAATAAATATTTATCTTAATCTTAAAGATGAAGCTTCTCGAATTCGACATTTACATGCAATGGAGAATTTCAAGGCTGGAAAATTTAAAAAAATTTCAAAAACAACCCTTCAAGAATTGCACTTAAAATTTATTGGATTTGATACCGAGATCAATAAATTAAAGCAATCTTTTAAAAAATATTTTCGAAAGAGTAATTTCTTTTTAGTATTACTGCTCTTGGCTTTTAGTACATGCTTGCCAATGAATTTTTATTTCAAAAATATCATATTATCATTAACTTCGGCTCTATCCTTTTCCCTATTCTTCTTGTATCCAATACAATATTACATGCAAGCATTGAACGATCACCAACAAGATTTGACAGCACTCGTTAAGACCGTAGATTTAGAGAAACAACAGGATTTTGTTCATTATATCGAAGCTATAGGACTTAAAACTATGGCTAAAAATAGTAGTATCTGCATCATCATATTGATATTAATCCTTATCATCATATTGTTAAACGTTGCAATCAATTATGACCTATCAATATCTTCCTAAACAAGAGAAGAGGATCATGCCCTTCTAAATAACAAGTATAAATTAATATCATTTTCTCTTCATCAATTTATGTCCAATTGATAATTCAATCAAGATTTTAAATTTTCAAGATATTTATTATAATTTCTGAAGAATCACCTAACAAAAATCACCTAATAAATTGTTAAGATGCGTTCAATTTCTGAATTATAGATACTAAATATTGAGAGGATGTGGTTGGTTTCTTATAACACAAATTTATATACAAAATCTTTTTTGATAGATTTAAACCATTTTCAATTTTAATGCAAAAAAGGGGATAATATATGAATGAATTACTTGAATTTGACGCGTGTCTGGTAACCTTATCGGCTGTAGCTACTTGCTTTATTTCTTTCGTCATAATTACCAAGCGAAGAGATTTGATCATGTGGCTCCCAACTTACGTTTTAATTGGATTGAGTCAGATTTTCACACCTCTCTCTCTCCAAACAGGAGATTTCTTTTATTCAATAAAGCTTGTATTTTCCTTATCAGCCGTTGTGATCATAATTTTTGTAATATTCTATGAATATTATTTGACTTTCTTGAAGAAGGGCAAGATAAAAAAAGGAATGTTAATGGGACTAACTTCATCGGCAATATCATCAATAAGTATAAGCGTTGTTATATTAATCTTGATAACAATCACGTTTTACATGACAATGAGGATATATCTGAGGAAAAGAAAGCCGATGTACCTTTTTGTTTCATTGATTCTTGTACTAGCATTTATAAGCATGATTGTATCCATAATTGAATCCGCAACAGATGTAGATTTAATTTTAATAAATAAATTCTTGAGTGCTGTTGAGCATACAATTATTTTAATGTCAGGGCTCATCATCCTTATTGAACTACGATTATTAAATATAATCAAAACATCAACAGAAGTTAGCACGAACGTAGCAACTACTACAACGGAATTGGCGGCAAATGCCGAAGAGATAAATGCAAGTTCGGAGGAAATCGCGGCGTCCGTGGAGGAAATATCTCAAAACACCTCAGATCTAGAAAAATCCTTGTCCAATCTCAATGAAATGGCCCAGAAAATAGAGGCGGGATCATTGAGCTTGATGAGTTCAAGCAAGGAAATTGAAGGAATAATGAATTTAATTAAAACAATATCAGATCAAACAAATCTTTTAGCTTTAAATGCTAGCATAGAAGCAGGGAGAGCAGGTGAGCATGGATTAGGATTCTCTGTTGTAGCTGAAAGAGTACAAAGCTTAGCTGAACAATCCAAGAGCGCCGTAGAAAATATAGGTGATGAGATAGTTGATGTTATTGACCTCATAAAATCACAGATGGAATTCACAAAACTCATAACCGAAAAAATAAAAAATGCAACTAATGCCTCCAAAGAAAATCTACATGCAATGGAGAGTATTTCAGCTTCAACGGAAGAACAGACTAAATCTATAGAAGAAATTACATCTACAGCAAATAAATTAGAAACAATGGCACAAAAATTAAATTTAATGCTAACGAGAGAGAAATTAGCTGATGATTCACTCTCTTTACAAAATAAATTTAAATATAAATTTAGGAGTAATCTTACCAAATAATAACACAGGAGCTATAATTCTCCATTTATTTCTGTAATTGCTCTAAAATACAATTCTTTTTATTTTTTCTCTCCTAGTCTTACATGCAATATAGATTCGATTAAATTGATGTGGGTTTAAAATTAAAATGAGTGAAAAGAAAATTTTAATAACGGGTTCGACAGGAAAAATAGGAACGCATCTTTTACAAGAAATCATGAAACTAAACAAGGGTTACAAAATAAGGGTACTCAGCCTACCAACAAAAAAGGATAAAAAAATACTAAAACCGTATGCTAGTGTTCTAGAAATCGTTTTTGGAAGCATAACAAATAATGATGCTATTAAAAAGGTAATAAAAAATGTTGACGTAATAATTCACTTAGCAGCACTTGTTCCTCCTGTGGTCAAACCAGATTCTCCTTTAATAGAAGAGATAAATTACGGGGGTACTAAACTTCTTATAGATGAATTTAAAAAAGAAAATAAAGACGGTATTTTCATATTTGCATCATCTGTAGCCGTTTATGGTAGAAGAGTGGAAAATCCAGAAATAAGAGTCACGGATCCGCTCAATCCTAACGATGCTTATGGCATTGCAAAAGTAAAAGCAGAAAAAGCAATACAAGAATCGAACCTCAACTACATTATCTACAGGTTTGGAACAATATTATCAGCAGCCGAGGAATTGAATTCGCTGATCTTTTTACAGCCCCTTGAAACATGCATGGAGCCTTTATCCATCGAAGATGCTGCGTATTTGTTAGCTCGATCTATCGAGTGTAGTGAACTTCATAGGGGAATTTATAATGTCAGTGGAGGCGAGCGTTGTCGCGTGAAATTTAGTCAAATGCTAAATACCATGTTTAACATTCTGGGATTGGGTGAAAATCTATTGCCTGAAGAAGCTTTTGCTACAAAAACTATGGGACATAATGGAATGTATGTTTTTGATGATAAGAACATTGTTCAAGAATTAATTCAATATCAACGATACACGCTTGATGATTATTATCGAAAAAAAGCAGAGAACATGTCTAGTGGAGCTAAATTTTTCATGAAAATGTTAAAACCGCTAGTTAAATGGTACCTGCTGAGAATGTCCGAACCTTATCAAGCGCTAAAGAAAAAAGATCAAGCATTGATTGACTATTATTTCTATACTTGAATGAGTAAAAATTTTTTTTTTTAAAGTAATTATA
>DXJM01000104.1 GCA_019057355.1 Promethearchaeota archaeon
AGGAAGATAAAATCATTCTTGTTAGAAGATTGCAATTTTAAAGATTGTAGTTCTCAATTTATTCCAGATGGCGTAAACAGCACTGCAAAAATAAAATCAAACAGTGAAGGATTTATTTCAGGACTTGAAGAATTACACATCTTATTTGACCTTTTAAACATTAAATCATCATTCAATAAAAAAGATGGTGATAAAATTAGCAAGGGGGAGTCGATCGTTGAATTATCAGGAGATACGAAAAATATCTTGTTAGGAGAACGTGTTGGTCTTAATCTTTGTATCCACATGAGTGAAATAACTTCAATAACTAAACAATTTGTTGCTCTTGTTGAAAAATATGGATATAAAACTAAGATTGCATGCACCAGAAAGACAACACCAGGATTACGAATTTTTGATAAAAAAGCAGTTGAGATTGGGGGTGGAGATACTCATCGATTTTCTTTGGATGACATGATACTGTTAAAAGACACCCATTTACGTTACAGCAATGGAGATATTAAAAAACTACTCCAAGATGTTAAAAAAAGAGCGAGTTTTTCAAAAAAAATAGAAATTGAAATAGAGAATGTTGATGATATCGTTCTTGCAGCAAAAAATGGTGTAGATATCATAATGCTTGATAACATGAGCCCTCAGCAAGTGGGAAAAGCTATTAGTTTACTTGTTGATCATCATTTAAGAGATCGAGTAATGATTGAAGTTTCTGGGGGAATAAACATGAAGAATATAATAGAATATCTTGTTCATGAACCAGATATCATCAGTAGCAGTGATATTACATTAAATCCTACAATAAAAATAGATTTAACGCTCAAATTTGACCAAATCTCAAAATAGATTCCTTCAGTCAATTATAATTTCATGAATTGAACAAGAAACATCTTTAATATTTTCTAATTTTTGAAACAAGTCTTTAATCATTCCGAATTCTCCGACGACCAAGACCGTCTCAATTTTTTTTTCGGCTATTCGCCAATCAGATACGTTTTTTATAATCGAATTAAACCTCATGTATAGTTCTGAAATCTCGTCAATTATGACATCCTTAAAGGGATATACCAAATGTATAATAATTAATTTATATCCCTCTAAATCATCAAATTCCTGATGTTTAGTGATAAAGTCTATAATTGCACCTCTTAATGCTTCACTTTTAGAGGAGAATCCGCTTTTCCTTCTCACTTTTTCGAATCTTTCTAATAAATCATCATTTACTTGTAATGATATTATGGGCATTATATTTTATACAAATGTTAGCTCAATAAATAAGTTTGATATATCATCTTGGTTTGATTTTAGATAAGAAAAACTACTTTATCGCCAAATTCTTATTTCTTAGGATTTTTTTTGAATGTATCCTAATGGCAGTTATTGCACGGATTCTTGCCTCCATTCGGTCATGCAATCCCCACAGATGTACTTTTTCCCGTATATTCTTGGACTATAGCTAATGATATTATCCTTATCAACTATTTCTTTAATAGGATACTTATCTTGATTACCACATGCAGGACACGTGCGTCTACCATGGCTATATTCTATCAATCTCGATTTATCATGTTTTTTATGGACCTGTGAACTTGGAGTAGAGATAATAGTAATGGGCGGTAATGGTTGAATCATATTTTCTAAAGAATTTACTTCTGATTCTAAATCTTTAATCAATTTTTCTCTTTCTTGCATTAGTTGAAAAGACATGTCATGTAATTCTCCTGTTAAATCCAATTTTTCTTCATTTAAAGATGAAGAAACCGATTTTGCATGACTAATTAATTCACCAAGCTCTTTTTTTAAATGGGAGGAAAATGAAGGAGAAGAGTCAATTTTACCAGCCAATTTTTCTTTAGTTCCTCGAACGATAGCATTGCGTTGCTGTGGAGGAGGGACTGCTTGTGGCTTTGGAAGCGGCACTGCTTGAGGTCGTGGAGGGCTTATTAATTGAGGTTGTAGAGAGGGTAGTGCTCTTGGGGTTTCTTTTTGTTTCACTTCAACAGCAAGCATGCTCTCTCGTATTTTTTTTTCTTTTGCCATCAATTGAGCTCTTTGGGACATTAGTTTGATTCTATCTTGCTTTAATTTTTGTTTTCTTCTTTCTATTTTCCACTTTTCAATGCTTATTTCCTCAGGCAAGAGAGGTGCTTGTTTAGGTTTTGCTGCAGAATGTAATCCAATGAGTTTTGAAATATTTTGTTTCAACGAGTATATTTCTTGATCTTTTTTCTCCATCTCTTGACGTGCATAAAAGTTAACTTCATTTATTTTATTCCTTAGATTTTCAATTTCAAGAGTTTTTTTATTTAATTCCACTAGCTTGTCCCGTGAACCTATTTCTTGCTGAGATCTCATTTCAAGTTGCTCCTTTGATTTTTCAGCTAGGGATTTTTGAAATTGAATGTTCTGATTTAGCTGATTGACCTTCTCATTGAGATATCGGACTTTTTGCTCTAATACTTCTCGTTTTCTTTTTTCTTCTTGGTAACCCTGAGTTATACTTCCATCTTGAACATAAGCACTTTCAGGATGGGATTGCTGATAAATCCTTATATCATCATCATATAAGAGATTATCGGTGTCTAATAAAATAGTCTTGACTTCGATAATTTCATATTTATTAAGTTTTCCAAAGGGATAAAATCTGTACAATTGATCCTCATGATCTGTTTCTAAAAAAAGGGATAGTTTATGAGCACTGCGAATTATTTTTATTCCAAATCGTTCAACTATTAAAATATCTCCTAATACTTTTACTACTCGTTCTGGATATTCAGAATAATCAGATTGGGCGACCTTGTAATGTTTTTTGTAAATTCTTCGATTGGTAACGACATAATTTCGTTCATTAGTACTCTCTTTTGACATTGTTTTATGCCATAGTACCTTTTCCCCTGGTAAGAATAGAGCTCGAATAATCTCCACTTATTTTCCACCCTGAATTAAATTTTTTTTTGTAAGCTAAATTGTGAGCAGATATCAATATTATAATGAAAAAATGTATATTTATTATTTATCTTTCGTAGTTCATGTAAATCCGAAATCAAATCATATACAAGCATTTAATAATATATAATAAGTCATGGAATAAAAAAATAATTTATTTAATTTTTTTTTGTAAATATGTTATTTCTTTGGAAAATTAGAAAATAAACGATCATACATTTCATAAAATTTTTCTAAATTTTCATTTTCAAGCATTATCGGAGTTCCTACTTGAAGTGCACCCCAATATATCTTTGCTAGCTTTTCTACAAGTTCAGCATATTTAATGGCATTAACAACGGACTTCCCGCACACAATAACCCCATGATTAGATAATAAAGCCCCATTTTTTTTATTTAATGCCTTTAATGCAACTTCTCCAACTTTCTCAGTGTGAGCTTCACCATAAGGTGCAAGATCAATCGATCCACCCAAAAAAACTACTTGTTCCTCCATAATTATGGGTATGGGCTTCCTTACTATTGAAAGCATCGTCGCATAGGGTGAATGAGTGTGTATCACACATTTCACCTTGGGTCGAGCCTTATACAGGGCAATATGCAATTTTGTTTCTGTTGATGGTATTTTACCTTTCCCAATCACGTTTCCTTCAAAATCTATATGAGTGATTTGATCTACCATTAGGGAATCATACTGATTAGCTGTAGGAGTTATGAATATCTCCTCTTTTCGCCCAAACCTAACGCTAATATTGCCCTCATTATTATCATTCAATCCCTTTTCATAGATTTTTTTTGCACCATTTACCACTTCCTTTCGGAACTCTAATTCTTTTTCCAATACCATAATATGAAGAATGATTCTAATTTATTAAAAATCTCTCTTAGATTTTTTTGATGCCATAAACCATCAATACAAGTAAAAAAAATCTCTAAAAAAATATACATGAAATTCATTGCATAATTACATGGAATTTTAGCAAAATAACATGAGGGAGTGATTTCTAAGAAAAAATTCTTCAAGATAGTTGGAAATTTACAGATGCGGAAAATTTAGTTTTATTAATGTCAGGAACCTATAGATCGGAAGAGCGTCGTGTAGGGTTTAGATCCCGTTGGTCGCCGTATCATAAAAAAAAAAACAAAAACAAACACAAC